>CAZMOI010000024.1:1850-12277 GCA_964568025.1 uncultured Candidatus Saccharibacteria bacterium | reverse complement strand
GGCAGATTCAAAAAAATCGGCAAGTAACGACCCCGCAGGAATCCCATCGCAGTCGTAGTCGTGCCACACCGCTATACGCTCCCCCTTTTGTATCGCGCTGAGAATGCGCTCCACGGCAACATCCATATCAGCAAGCAGAAACGGATCGGGACGATTGTCGTATGAAGGAGCGAGGAAAGTGCCCGGGTTTTCTATTTTTCTGTTTTCCAGGATTCGTTGTACGAGGGGGTGAGCAGAGGACGACATTAACGAAATGGTACCATTCTCAAGAATATGGACTGTGTATTCTGTAAAATCGTCGCGGGCGAAATCCCCGCCGAAAAAACATACGAGGACGAACACGTCATAGCGTTTCCGGATATCCGACCCAAAGCCCCCGGCCATACGCTCTTGATACCTAAAAAACACTATCAGTGGTTTTATGAACTCCCCGACGAATTGTCCGACCATCTGTTTCGCGTATCGAAAAAACTTGCACGGGGGCTAAAGGAAAAACACAACGCCACACTTGTGAAATTATCAATCGTCGGCGACCAGGTTCCGCACACGCACATTCACCTCATTCCGTTTGCTTCCGCGGACAAACTTGAAATTTAAGACTCTCGTTGAGAGGGGTCCCGCAATAGTTCGAGGTTTCGGGTAATTTCGTCGGAAATAAAATCCGTAACAGTATCAGTACTCATGGAATACAGCGGTATCCATTCACTAGCCTCGTCAGAAACTAAACTCTGACCACGACCAACATACTCTTCGGCAGGTTCTGTAGATGCGGGAGATTCCATAATCATGCGCGCCGCAAAAAAATCTTCCGCGCTACAACCCGAGAGCGATTGCAAATAGACTGAGTGTCTCCATGCTTGTTTATCGCTATCCATCGTCATACGCTCAAAAAAGTAGCTCTGCATCGAAACAATAATTCCAAAACCGTCAGCAAGCGACCGAAGCGTTATCGAGCCTCTTTCAAAATCGTTATCATCATACGCACAGGCTTCAACGCGCAAATCTCGAGTAATCGGAGCCGGACGAACCATGGACGAAGGGAGAGTGAGTTCGGCTCGTTCACCTATCTGGGGAATACGTGGAGTTTCAGCAAAAGCAGACGTGGCAAGTAGCGGAGCAAAGAGTAGAGCGTTTACTGCTTCTCTCATCTTTCAAGCATACTCCTGCAAACACTGTGGAGCATACCCCCTGTGGAGAAATGTTTTAGAGGCTTTTCGAGTTTTCCAGAGCTTCAATACCGGGCAACGTACCGTTTGCCAAAAAGTCGAGCATCGCACCGCCCGCGGTTGAAACGAAAGTAAACTTGTCCATAATCTGCAAATTCTGCACCGAGGCTAGCGTATCGCCTCCCCCGATCACCGTCTTCCCTGCTGCGCCCGCTATCATACGGGCAAGCGCATCGGTTTGATGCGTAAACCCTTTTTCAAAATTACCCATAGGACCGTTCCAAAGAATCATCCGTGATTTTTCAATAACCGAACCGAGCGCAGCTATAGATTTGGGACCGATGTCGTAAATAATGTCGTTTTCATGCACATCTTCAACCGACCTGGTTTCGATGCCGTTCGGGTTCTCAACAACAACATCTTCAGGAAGAATAATTTTTGAGTTACCGAGAAGGGGGCGAACCAATTCCGGATCTGCAATAAGAGATTTACCTACCCCAAGCCCTTTTGCTTTCAAAAAATCATTGACGATAGCCCCGCCGATAAAAAGTTTGTCATATTTATGGAGCAGTGTGTGCACGACTGCCGCCTTGGTTTCAAATTTCTTTCCGCCGATTACTGCAAGCGATGGGCTCTCGGGTGAAAGCGCGGGAGTAAGTCCCTCGACCTCTCCAATGAATTGGAAACCCGCGTAGCCGGGAAGGTACTTTGGGATGCCCGTCATAGAGGCATGGTTCCTGTGCGTATTTGTAAACGCATCATTAACATAGATGTCTCCGAGTGACGCGAGCGCCCTGGCAAGGTTGTCGTCATTACCCCGTTCTCCGGCATCACGACGAAGGTTTTCAATCATCAGAATCTCACCGTCTTTAAGAGCGTGCGCGGCTTCGCGGGCGCGCGGACCTGCTAGATCTTCGGAAAATGAAAGTGCGATACGTTTTTTCAAATACTCATACACCGGACGGGCTGAAAACATTGGGTCGCGCCCCACATGCCCCATAAGTACGAGCTTGGCTCCTTTGTTTTTCAAAAATTCGATAGTCGGAAGCGCCGCCTCGAGGCGAAGTGGGTCGGTAACGACACCGTTTTCTATCGGCACATCAAAAGAACACCGCACCAACACGGTGACTCCTTTGATATCAGGGAGGTCTTTGATCGAACGAAGCATGCCTTATCTTAAAGCATCTTTGACCGCGCGTATATCTGTATGAGCTGGGGAAAGATACACGCTAAACGTATCATCGAGCTTAGAAAGCTCTGCTACGTACTTCTCATATGAGTCAGGCAGGGTATACGCTTTGAAATTTGCATGAAGAATTTTTCTCTTCCCCGGGCGCGCTGCTTCCATGCTTTTCGCGATAGCGAGAGTTTTTTCGACACTTGCGCAGGCGGAACCGAGAATGAGACCTTCTATGTTTTTGTCTGCAAGAATCTCGGATGTTCTTTCAGGAGTCGACCTCCCACCATAAATTATCGGCGTGCCCTTACCCGTAGCTCCAAACGCTTCGGTTAAAATTATTTTTAATCTTTCAGCAACTGTCGATATCAGCTCGGGCTGAGGGGGTGGCATATCGTCCCGTCCGCTTCCGCGGGAACCCCACTTTGGTTCATATCCGACAATAAGTGATTCTGCAAAACGCGGAGGAAGCCCTTCAACCACAAGCGCAAGATGTTGCGCAACTGACTCGGCAACTTCTTCGGGTGAGCGGTCTTTAAATTCGTTCCATGACTCGCCAACCAACAGAGTATTGTGTTCGAGTGAGGTGTTATTTTTTTCGAAGCAGCGCACGATATGCGCAAATTTTTGCTGCAATACTTCAGGACTGTCGCCGACCTCAGAATGTCCTAATATCACACCTGAGGCACCTGCTCGGGATATCTGATCGACACTTACTGCACCGGTTCGCGCGAACGAATCAAGCCCGTCACCATCGTAAATGTCGATGTTCTGTGCAGTAAGAAAGAAGCGCGCCATTGATATTAAGAAAACGCTTTGATAATTGAAGTAAATGCGGTCGCGTCAGTTGAGGCGCGTCCAGGAAGCAACCCCTGAATATTTTTTTCTTCGGCAAACAGTTTTGCATTTTCCGCGTCGACTGATGCGCCGTAAATAATCCGTACTTTGAGAGCTTTCTCTCTTCCCCACATATCCGCAATCGTTTTTCTGATATAGAGAATTGCTTCGGCTGCCATGCGGGTCGACGCCGCTTCGGTTTTTCCGATTGCCCATACGGGTTCGTACGCAATAGTGAATTTGCCGACATCAGCCAGGTCAATACGTGCAAGTGACCCTTTCACACTCTTCTCTATTGTTCCGTAAAATTTTCCGTCCTGATCACGCTCTGTCTCTCCGATACAAATAACGGGGTGAAGTCCCGCATCGAGCGCGGCGACCGCTTTTTTCGCCACGATCTCATCAGTCTCTCCCGTCGCACGACGCTCGGAAAGACCCACCAAAACATATTTAATCCCCGCGGAGGCGAGCTGCGCGGGCGACACTTGTCCTGTAAACGCTCCTTCACTCTCCCAGAATGTATCTTGTGCGCCAAACGCGATTCGCTTTCCTTTATATTCCCGCTTTAAAGCGACCGCGAGCGCAAGCGGTGGGCAGACTACGATATCCGCTTTAGCACCACGCGGAAACTTTTTATCTATTTCCTTCAGGAGCTTTTTCCCTTCCTCAAGAGTATGAATATAAAGCTTCCAGTTGCCGATAATCAGACGTTTCATGCGCAAATCGTAACACGAACACAAAACGTGCTATTTACGTCGGAAGAAAGGCCTAGAATGAAAGATTCAGGAGACTTGCTGAAAGTTCTTCCCAACGTTTTGTGGGGACATCATCTGGCGATTTGCCCATGCTCTGTCGTAATTTGGCAAAATTCATTTGCATAACCTGTACGTCTATGGGTGCGGTAACCGCCTTCATTTTTTGAAGAATGTAATTTGCTATAAACGGTGATTTTGTAGTGGAACCCGTATTGCCCCCGTCATGAATCATGCACAAACCACCCTGCGCTGTCGGAAGATTCACATCAAGCTCTTGATCGTCTGGCGTGTAGGAACGTTTGCAACCCACGGGATGAATAATCATTTTTGCTTTAGATAGTAGTTCTTTCCCATGGAGCGCCTCCAGCCATAATTCCATGACCGCAAGTACAAAGAGCTCGCTCTGTACGTCTTCGGGGAAGAAAACTTTTCCATTTTCACCGCGCTTTGCAAGACCTTTAAATACATACCCGCTGCCAACCCCAAGAAGATTTTTCCCATCTTTCTTTATAGGCATGTTGTTAAAGTCCACGATTGGAGCGATTGTTTTCAATCCCTCTAGATCGACACCGAATGTCTCAAAGCGTCTGCGATACAGCTCGGCGGAATCAGCGTCGACCATACCGAGTATTTCTTCCAAACTCTTCTTGCCATGAACCTTATTCGGCTTTTCGCCCATACCCACAACTAATTCCCCCGCGTCTTCTACTGTTATCCAATATCCTTCAACTGCTGCGAGTTTGTTTTTTGCTTCTGGTATATCTTCAAAAAGTTCTGGTCCGGCAAAGGCGCCGGTGTGGAATACATAATGTTCTGCTGAGTGTATTTTTTCATCTCCAAAAAGCTGTATACCCCTCACGCGACCGTCTGCATCTCTGGTAACTTTTTTTGCTTCGGCATTGAAATGTAGGGTAACTCCTCGTTTTTCCAATTCTTCAAGCACTACTCGACAAAATGTACCCACTGCAAAGGCTACACCATGCACTTCTATAGCGCCTCCTGCAATAAAACCCCTCTTCACTCCTTCGCGATACGCAGGATACGCTTCTACCAACTCTGCGGGCGTATATTCTTTAATAAAAACCTGTTCTTTCTTATGAGATGCTTTTGATTGCTCGAAGACTTCTGAATTGTCATACAAACGCACAACTCCCTCGGCGTGAAGTGAGAGCTCGTTTACTACTTCTGGATGCTGTTGAATCAATTCGGTAAGAATCAAAAACCAATCTTCCATGGCGGTTCTGTTTTCCCGCGTGTACGATTCAAACAATGCTGCGATACGCTCTCTTTCAGATTGATTCCCATTCAATAACTCCTCGTTCAAGCGATACCGTTCTGTAAGCCATTCTTTGGTTTCTTTTGAAAAATCTTTTAGAGGTGAGATAAGAACGCCTCCCTTCAACACTTCAGTTTGAAAGTCATTTGCTATCCCCGGATACACTTTGTTTACATATCCCTCTAGTTCTAGATACGGGTGCCCTTCAAAAATTGTTATATATCGCTGATCGTTTTTACTATCAAACGTAGAGGACTCTTTCGGGACCTCTAAACGTTTCTCTCTTCTTGGATCAGGGCTCTTCGCAAAAAGTTCAACTTCATATCCGGCACGTGAAGCTTTCCATGCAGTCATGATGCCAGAGATGCCTCCGCCCACGACAATCAGCTTTTGCATCAGAAAAGCGTAACACGGAAGAAACTCCGCGTGCTTAGAACGGGATATTCTGATCCTGCCACAAGACGAATTCGAAATCGTCCGAGGTAACGGGAGTGAACGGTGGCGGGTCGTCGGCAAGTCTGCGGTCGTAACTGTCGTTTCGTTGACTGTACCCGGATACGAACGTACTGCCTGAGGTCCATTTCGTACCGATGCGTCCGTTTGAAACAACGGTGCCGTACGTGTTTAAGGTCGAGCGAAACACATACGGATCAAGACTTCCGGGTAATCCTTGATTCCCCGATGTCGAAGAACAATCGTCCTGACAATAGTGATTTCTTCCAAACTTTCCTTTCTGCGCAATAAATATGCCGTTGATGTTTAAAACGTCAGGGGTCTGTAACCCAACAAGTACGTCTTGTTCGCCGATAAGTGTCAGTCCGTCACCCGAAGAGTTCGCGTAGGTAATGTTTCCGTTAATATACGCTGACCGATCGACACCTGAAGTAATAAGATCCGCCGCCGCAAGTATTACTTTCCCCGAGACTACACCCTCAACCCACACGTTATCTTCTATAAACACCACCGGGCAGTCAGCAGGAATTTGATACACGGTAGCGGATTGCGTACTGGACATAATTGTCCGCTCTTGCTGCCATCCGTTTTCCGTAGAGTATCCCCACACTTGTGTGGTTCCGTTCACACGCCGTATCGAAACCGATCCGTCCGCGTTAAATGTTGCGCGGTATCCGTACGTATTTGACGGTCCGATATAAATTCCTCCAGAGGAAGTCGCGTACCCCTTTATTTGATTTAGGTCGACGGTAATTCCG
Source organism: uncultured Candidatus Saccharibacteria bacterium (assembly GCA_964568025.1). Taxonomy (GTDB): domain Bacteria; phylum Patescibacteriota; class Minisyncoccia; order Phycocordibacterales; family Phycocordibacteraceae; genus Phycocordibacter. The sequence continues at coordinate 5,855 of CAZMOI010000024.1, read as the reverse complement.
GTAAAGTTGACCGTAGCTGCCGGAAACTCCCACAGGTTTGATGGTCCGCCCGCGCCAAACACGCCGTTCCTATTACCCGAAGGCGAACAGCCAAATGATGACGTACAAAGCCACGTCGCTACACCTGACGAAACATTCGCGTTATGCGTGCCGTCCATGCGAATACCGCCGTTTGAGTGGTACGGTCCGGAAATGACGCGGTCTGCACCAACCCATACATTTGAATTGGTGATGGTGGAATACTCCGCAACGGTATTTTTTGCATACCGCGCACGAATGGTGCGTTTCAATGTCGAGTCTCCCGCTGATGTTCCGGTCGAGGAAATGTCTATCGTCGTCAGTACGTCGCACGCCGTAGTACCGCTAATATCCAAAGAAAATGTACCAAGCACTCCGCCTTGCGGATCGTTGACCGTGTGTACGTAGGGGCCCGGTTGACCCGTACCGTCCTGAAGATCGTTCGGGAAGTGAGCCAAATGCCAGCGGTAGTATTCAAGTCCTGCCTCCGCCAGGTTTACGGCCTTTTGCTTATTTTCTTCAGCAAGTTGCGCTTTTTTTTGAACAAAAATGTAACCCGAGAGAGCGGCAAGAAGAAATATAAAAATCCCCGAGAAAACAAGAATGAGAACCGCAAAGTACCCTCGTTGATGTTTGTGCGAAATAACATTCATACTCATTGCGGGCGAAGGTTGCGCAGAGATGCGCTTGACCTCAGTGTAAACTCTCCCGGCGCATGTATCGGCGTAATATCAACGACGAGTGAAATTGAAACCGACACTACGTCCGCAATATCCGCCGGATCCGTAACCTCAATACCCGCAGAATCGTAGTAGCGGAAAAGCGGTATTCCGTCTTCGTTATTTCTAACAAAGTCAGAAACACTCGACGTTGCAGTCGTCCCTGTGTACTGCGGAGGTGTGCCGGCTGAAGAAGTAATGGTTCTGTAGAGCTGTTTGTCGATAAGGTTATAGCGAATGCGCTCTACCGGCGAAGTACGATCGACATCTGAATAGAATGTTATGGAATTTGTTCCTATTTCCCCCAAAGGATACGCGCCGTTGTCTCCGTACGTTGCTTCGCGTAAGTCGCGCACCAGTGTCTGTACACCACGCTCCGCGCTTCTAATTTGGAATGACTCTTCGAGTGCAATCCGATTCGCTTTATAAAAAGAAAGTACTGCGTCGGAAATAACAAGAAGAAGAAGCGACGTGACCGCGATAGTGACCAAGGCTTCGACAATACTTAATCCCCGCATAGTTATGGCGTTATCACTCCCGTATATATCGTATATCCCGATACTGCGACATTCGGGTCAATAGCCGTTTGGAAACCCGGAGCGGAAACGGTAACGGTATACGTCCCACTCGTGATTCCCGGGAAAAACGACTGCCCGCACGTTCCGGTTTGAATGCTCTGATTTACCGCCCCTCCCTGAACGGTAACGGATGCACCTACAAGCGGAGCGCCGTTACCCAAAACGACGACGCGAAGAGCGTGCGAGGTTGCCGGAACAAGTGTTAGTGCAACCTCGGCCGACTGCCCCGGCGCTACCGAACTTGCATATGGGCACTGCTCCGACACGACATAGGAAGAGCCTTGCGACAAAGAAAGCGTATACCCGTCGGCCTCGGTAGGATCCAGGCGTTTCTCTCCATACTGATCGGTTGTATATACGGCATTCGTTTTATATATAGGAGCTCCTCCGGCGGTTACACCAATAGTACGCGCACCGTAAATTCCAAAACTGATATTTGGAAGCGGGGTCAGTCCCGTCATATATGAAACCTGCCAGCTCAACACTTCAGGCGTCCAGAGCGGGTCAGTCGAGGTGAGGTACGCGCGCATTTGAAGACGCGGATATGTTGCAACAGCGAGAGTCGAAAGATTGACGGGTGAATTTGAAAGTCCTGTGGAGTTACCCGGGAGAGCGTCGTCAGGAACAATTGTGTATTCTGTGCCGTTCCAGTAGTACAGTCGCGTAATAAGCGATGCCTCCGGTGAGGTTGAAGAAACCCAGGAAAAAGAATCCCACGCGGAAAGCGAGCCGGGTTCAACCGGTATTGAAATCGCTTCGCCAGCTGTAGCGTATGCGCCTGCCCCGCCTTCAAGAACAAGCGCTCCCCCTGAAACGGTTGTCGAGGTTGTAGCGGAAAGTGCCGACTGATTTGTAAATGTATCCGAGGATGACGCGGGGCCCGGAGGGCTCCAGGTGCTTATGTCGAGAATGCCCGTCTGATTTACCTCCAGAGACAACGTCGTCGTGGAGTCATCTACAACGGCAACATGTCCCGGAGAGGGATTCGGGTTTTCCGTCGTCGCGCTGTATGTCTGCGCAGACGAGAAGCCGGTTTTTGTTACCGTCACCTGGTACCCCGCCCCTGGAGGAGTGCCGGGGAACCACACCGTACCGGAAGCTCCCGTAGAAACCGTGACATCAACCGCGGGAGTTACCCCCGCATTCACGATGCGAACTGAAGCTCCGGAAACCGGCGCCGCATTGATATCAAAAACATTCACTTTAAGCGTCCCGCCGGCGGCAAGTGTTTCGATGCCGTTTGGTGCAATCGTTGTCATCGCAAACGTCGAACGAAGCATCCCGCGAACCGCCCACTGCGCAGCAACGCGAACTTGCTTATAGTCCGCAGTAACTCCGGTCTCATCCGCACCTTCTAGCCCGTCTGAAGGATCGTCAACATACTGAATGGTTGTCAGCATCGTATACGTAATACCGTTTAACGACAGTTGCTCCGTCTGTAAAATAGATCCCGACGGAATTCCGCCCGAGGTACCGACTGCGTCGTAATCAAGTCCGCGAATATATTCGATACGTTCGTTAACGAGTGCAGATCCTCCTGAAGCGGCTTTTGTAGTAAACACCAGCTCTATTGCAAGCTGGTATGTGGCAAAAATTGCGAGAAATACTATGAGTACGAGCGCGCTTCCGACGAGCGCTTCTATGAGTGACAATCCGCGAAGCCTTTTAAACGGCATTGGAAAGAGAGTAGATGGGCGCAATCATTGAGAGCGCAAAAAATCCGACTGACGCACCGATGATAATCATCAGGAAGGGTTCGACAATTGTAGAAAGGTCCTTGGTCTCGCGTTCAACCGATTCCTCATAAAATTCCGCTGTTTCTTTAAGAAGATCCGCCAAGCGTCCTGTTTCTTCGCCAACCGCAATCATTTCCCCCACCAAGGGCGGGTACAACTCGGGATGTGCGGCAAATGACAGAGATATCTGTCCGCCCTTGGTGACGTCCGCCTCCGCCTGCATCAAAACCGCTTTGTAATAACGGTTTTCAAGAACGTCACGCGTGATAGTGAGCGACAAAATAACATCGACACCTGCGGAGAGAAGCGACGAAAGCGTGCGCGCGGTTCGAGCTGCGTTTGTTTCCATGACGATGCCGTTGATAACCGGGATATGAAGAAAGATCCAATCGAAAATTGCACGTCCGGCACTGGTGCGCGCCCCCGCGAAAAGTCCTCCGATTACGAGTCCTATCAGTGCGAGTGCGAGGAGTGTATTGTTTGTAAGAAAGTTTGAGACATCAATAATCGCCTGCGTCGTGGGGGGCAATTCAGTGCCAAGCTCCTGAAATGTCTGCGTCAACGTCGGCACCACGAAAATGAGCATTAAAATACCGATGCCAACCATCGCGAGGAGCACGATAGTCGGATAGATAAGCGCGCCTTTGATTTTCTTCGTAAGGTTCGAAGCGCGTTCCATTTGAGTTGCAACGACACGCAAAGAGCCGGCGAGTTTTCCCGACTCTTCGCCTGCTCTTGCCATTGAAACAAGAAGCGGAGAAAACACTCCCGTAAACTTTGAAAGGGCGGAGGAAAATGTGGACCCGCGCTTCACATCGGCAATCAACGCGCCGATAACCGACTTAAGTCGCGTATTTTTCGTCTGGCGCTCCATGACCGCCAGCGCACGCGACGAAGTAAGGCCCGCTTCGAGCATGGCGGCAAGGTTTCGTACAAACACAACTTTTTCGTCGG
>CAZMOI010000024.1:0-1840 GCA_964568025.1 uncultured Candidatus Saccharibacteria bacterium | reverse complement strand
AAGGACGACAAAAAGGCGTCAATAGAAAATTTTGTCTTTTCATATTCAATGACGTCGATAACACGTTCGCCTCGTTCACGAACCTCGCGGTATACCGCAAACCGATCCGCGCTTTCCATGACCTCCGTGTAGGTTTCCCCTTCTTTCCCCTGTATGGATACTTTAAATTTCATACTCCTTTAAATTACTCGGATACAACGCGCAAGACTTCGTCTATCGACGTCACACCGCATGCCGCTTTATAAATACCGTCTTCAAGCATGGTGAGCATTCCTTCTTTTTTTGCCTGGGCTTCAATCTCGTCGGTCGTCGAACCTTTGATGATGAGGTTTCTTACTTCGTGAGTTACGGGGAGTATTTCGTGGATGCCGATGCGCGATGAGTATCCTGAAACAGTTTCGCCGTTTTCTTTTGGTTTGTAGAATTCGATATCTTGAATCTTTGCTTTTGCGTCGACTTTTTTTTCCTCCTTAAGCGTTGCAAGAATACGCGAAAGGTCGACGGATTTCTCCAGCTCCTTTAACTCGTCTGCCGAAAGCGTGTACGCAATTCTGTCGGCATTCAGACGGCGTACCAAGCGCTGACCAACCACAACTCGCAATGTCGATACGAGAAGGAAAGACTCCGCCTCCATGTCCAGAAGGCGCGGGATAGTCGCCGCAGCGGAATTTGTGTGAAGAGTCGAAAGCACCAAGTGTCCTGTGAGTGATGCGTTAATAGCCAAGGACGCGGTTTCCGTGTCACGGATTTCGCCGACCATAATGATGTCCGGGTCCTGACGAAGAAGTGCGCGTAGGCCGTTTGCAAATGAGAAGCCGATGTCGGGACGAACCTGTGTCTGGTTAACGCGGGGCATTTGGTACTCGATCGGATCTTCTACCGTCGATATGTTTACGTCGGGCGTATTTAAAATATCGAGGATGGTATACAGCGTCGTTGTTTTACCCGAGCCGGTAGGGCCCGTAACAAGAATCATGCCGGTTGATTGCCTGGTTGCGTCATAAATACGTTCGAGGCCGAGCCCGTGGAAACCAAGAGACTCGAGTGTGTACCCTCCTCCGCCTTCTCGCAGAAGTCGCATAACGGTTTTTTCTCCGTAATAGGTGGGGAGCACGGAAACACGGAACGAAACTTTTTCGTTGTCTGCATCTATCTTAAAGCGTCCGTCCTGCGGAAGGCGTTTCTCGTCGAGTTTAAGTCGCGACAACACTTTGATGCGGGCGGTAATGCCTGCGGCGGTATTTTGCGGAAGCTCCATTGCATCATGCAGGAGGCCGTCGATGCGGTAGCGTATAAGGAATTTGTCTTCTAACGACTCCATGTGGATGTCGGAAGCATTCTGAATAACCGCGTGACGTAAAAGCGTATCAACTATCTTCACAACCGGAACGTCTTCGGCTAATTTTTGAAGCCCTTTCTCATCAAGCGGTGGGGCATCGTTCATCGAGAGTGACGCGTGCTTAATGATGTCGCCAAATTCCTCCTTTAAGGACTTCTGGTATAAGAGAAGCGCCTGCTTTAGGGACGCCGTGTCGGTGAGACGAGGAAGAATCTTGAGGCCTACTTTTTTCTTAACAAAATCAATTGCTCCGAGGTCGTTTGTATCGAGCATGGCAACCTCCAGGGAGTCGGGGTTCTTTTTGTAGGCAACGATATTGTGCGTGCGGGCAATCGGCTCAGGAATAAGCGATAGCACTTCGATATCTATCTTTACGCCTGAAAGTGAAACAAAAGGGATGCCAAAAATGTGCGCCTGCATTCGGCGTAAATCGTCTTCGGAGAGCGCCCCGGAGGATACCAGCGCCTCCCCCAAGGTTTGTCCTTTTTCCTTAACAATACG
>CAZMOI010000023.1:9026-12401 GCA_964568025.1 uncultured Candidatus Saccharibacteria bacterium | reverse complement strand
AAGAGAAGCTCTTCGAGCTATTTTTCTTTATAGTCATGGCAAAAGCATCGAAAGAACCCAAGAAAAGCTCCTCCGGATACAGCGCGGAGTCGATTACCGTTCTTGAAGGGTTGGAACCGGTCCGAAAGCGTCCGGGCATGTACATCGGTACGACGGGGCTCGACGGCCTTCACCACCTTATCTGGGAAGTGTTCGACAACTCTCGCGACGAGGCGATGGGCAACCACGCAAACGACGTCGAGATAACTCTTCTTCCGGAAAATCGCGTTCGCGTTGCCGACAACGGCCGCGGTATTCCGGTTGACATACATAAGCAGACAAAAGTTTCGGCGCTCGAAACTATTATGACCACGCTTCACGCGGGCGGAAAATTCGGCGGCGACGGTTACAAAGTGTCAGGCGGACTACACGGCGTGGGCGTATCGGTTGTGAACGCGCTGTCAACCTATGCAAAGGCGGAAGTGCACCGCGACGGGGGATACCACATACAGGAATATCAGCGCGGGAAGCCGAAAGGAAAGGTAAAGAAAGTCGGATCAAGCGATTGGCGCGGAACCGTCATTACGTTCGACGCCGACCCGGAAATATTTCCTGAAATTAAATACGAGTGGAATCGCATCGTGTCGCACTTGCGTCAGCAGGCTTATTTGGTAAAAGGTTTCCGTATTTCCGTTATAGACGCGCGCGAGTATCCGGGCAAAATTGACCTTGCCGATGTTAGATATTTCCGCGAATTGGAACTCCTAGTTCCGTCGATGACGTTTTATTTCGAAGGAGGCATTAAATCGTTGGTAACGTACAACAACCGTTTTCAGAAGCCGGTTCACGACACGGTTTTTTACGCGGAGAAGGAAGTCGACGGAGTGCAGGTTGAGGTTGCGTTGCAGTACGTCGATGACATCTCCGCCCGCCTTACTGCATTTGCAAACAACACCTACAACAACGAAGGAGGCACTCATGTCACGGGTTTCAAGACTGCGCTCACGAGAACGCTCAATAACTACTCCAGAAAAAACGGGAGCGGAAAAGAAGAGGACAATTTTACAGGCGATGACGTATTGGAAGGATTGACCGCGATTATCTCGGTAAAGCTTCGCGAGATTCAGTTCGAAGGTCAGACAAAAGGGAAACTTGGCTCCGTTGAAGCGCGCGGAGCTACGGAAACGGTGTTCGCTGAAGCATTTTCCGATTTTCTTGAGACTCATCCCGACGAGGCACGGGCCATAATCGGCAAAGCGATGCTTGCCATGAAGGCAAGAAAAGCGGCAAAAGCAGCCAAGGATTCTGTGCTTCGGAAAGGCGCGCTCGACGGCATGACGCTTCCGGGTAAACTCGCGGATTGTCAGTCAAAAGACGCGTCGGAATCGGAACTTTTTATTGTAGAGGGAGACTCGGCAGGCGGTTCAAGTAAGCAAGGACGCGACCGCCGTACGCAGGCGATACTTCCGCTTCGAGGAAAAATTTTGAATGTTGAACGCGCGCGCCTCGACAAGATGCTCGCGAGCCAGGAAATAAAAAACCTGGTGGTTGCCATGGGCACTGCGATAGGGGATTTGTTTGATATCGGAAAACTGCGCTACCACAAGATAATTATTGCAACCGACGCTGACGTTGACGGTGCACACATCCGTACGCTTTTGTTGACGCTCTTTTATCGGTATTTCCGAAGCGTTATCGAAGGCGGATACCTCTACATCGCACAACCGCCGCTGTATAAGATTTCGTTCGGCAAAGAAGTGCATTATGCATATTCCGATTCAGAGCGTGATCAGGTGTATAAAAAAATTGGCGTAACACCGCAGGTCGCAGAAGAGGTTTCAGAAGGAGAGGAGGCGGAACCTGAAGCTGAGGAGGAGGAAGAGGGCGCGAAAGGAAAAAGCCCGAAAGTGAAGAAAGTTCGCACCCAGCGTTACAAAGGCTTAGGCGAAATGAACCCTGAAGAGTTGTGGGAAACGACCATGGATCCTGAGCGTCGCATATTGAAGCAGGTCGCGATAGAGGACGCGCAGGATGCGGATAGGGTATTCGATATCCTCATGGGTACGGACGTTCCCGCAAGAAAGAGCTTCATTCAATCAAACGCGAAAAACGCTACGCTTGACGTCTAGTATTTTTAAAACAAAAGCCCCTCCGTCGGAGGGGCTTTTGTTTTAGTTGTTTGAACTTGCGATTCCGGGGCCGACAGCGTCTACTGCTTCTTGTGCGCTTTGCATTGCGGCGAATGCAGTGAATAGCGCGGCTGCCGCTGCGACTGCGAGAAGGACAAGGCGGGTGCCGTTGCCGTTTTCGTCGTCTTGATTGTTTCCTTCTCTTCTACTCATAGACGGTTGTGGTGCGTTACTTGCTTGGAGCTCGCACCCGTCGGATTTATATGCCTCTATTTAACGTACGCAACCCGACGGCATATACTTCGAGTTCGTTGATACGCAAAGCAACTTGTACTAACCCTTCGTCGGTAAGCGTTGTTGTAATACGGTTTTCCAATTCTTTCAGTTCCGTGACAAGCGTTTCAGGAAGAGGTTTGTCGCCGGAGGAGCGGACCACTTCGCGCACCAATTCTCCCGCGCGCACCAAGAGTTTTCCGCGGAGTATAAGCGTAGGGCCGAAGTCTTCGTATAAAGAAGTTTTATCAAGCTTTGACTTTTCGTTCATGCACCACTCGACGATCTTTGAGGGAATTGCACGAAGGTCGACGGTTTGAGCCATCGCTTCCATAAGTTCGAGTCCCGCTTCCTGCACATACGCCGTTGCTGTGGCAACTGCCGTTTCGTCTTTTGCCGCCTTCAGTCTCGCTTCCTCCCTCTGAAGATTTGCCCAGGCGGTCAGCACTCTTTGTTCGGGCGACGGCTTTTTCTCGCGTCTCGGAGCCATACTTATTGAACCGTCGTAATGACCTGCTTAACGATGTTGTTGACTTCGTTTTTCTCCTGTATAGAACCGGTCGGATCGACGTTCACAATGAATTCTCCCTGAGGCTGGTTCGGATTGAAGCTGTCAAAACCGACGGTAAATTCGATACGGTCGCCCGGATTCAACGCCTGCTGCATCGGGGAAGTGAAAATGTTTGAAGGAAGCGTCGGAAGCGTTGCGTTAAATGCCCACTGAGATGATGTCTTAGTGCCAAGATTCTCAATTGCGAAGCGAACTGCGATACGAGAAGCGCGAGATGGAGTCGAAGATGCGGTGAATGCGCCCGTTGTCTTGTCGACAACACCCGTATCCAAGATGCGAACCGAGAGGTCAACAAATCCGTTAGGATTTGAAACCGGTGCGCCGTTTATCGGGAAGGTTGAAGTCGAAACCTGACCCGGAGTGATAGGGGTCGTAGGGCGAGTCGGGGTAGTAGGTGTCGTAGGAGTAGTCGGGGTGGTCGGA
>CAZMOI010000023.1:5993-9016 GCA_964568025.1 uncultured Candidatus Saccharibacteria bacterium | reverse complement strand
GGTAGTGGTTGCCGTACCTGTCGCACCGTCGTTGGTGACCGTCAAAGTCGCCGAACCGGTAACGGTCGGACGGGATGCGCCGTTCGGAGTGTAGTCGATATAGACCGAAACGTCCGTAAAGCGGTTCAGGGTAGAGAAGGCGGTCAATGTAACGGCATTGCCCGAGTTCAAGAAGTTAAACGGAACATTACAGTAGATAGTCTGCGCCTGACCGGCAGGAGTCATTGATGTAAAGTAGACGCCCTCCGCACAGTCGTAGCGGAATGTGTACGAACCCTCGGTAGTTTTCTTATCGTGTGCCCAGGAAAGCTGAAGCGTCGTTGCAGAGGGAATAGTGAAAGAAGGCTGAGCGGAAAGCGTGATGCTTTCGCCTGCGGGGACGAAAATAGAAGTAATTGAAACAATTGCGGAAGCAAGACCGGAGAATGCGCCCGGAATCGCGCTTGCGATTTGGACGGAACCCCACATGCCGATTCCTAAAATAGCTACAAAGCCAAGGACCGCCAATGCCTTGGTAAATCCGCCAACGAGGCGGGAGCGGGACTGTGATGCGTTTTCCATGTGCGTAAATATATATCATAGTTAATTTGAATTGTCAAGCGCCCGCATGTCGGACCAAAAGTGCGCACGCGGCACCATAAAACCCGCCTCTTGACAATCTTGGTTATCTGATGTAAGCTTTTTTATAGAAATTGTTCGGAGAAGCCACCCCTGCGGAGGATCTCCGCACAAGTTTCGAACAATTCTTTCTTTAACTATGGGTGGACATCGCACACATACAGATACGCGCCCGGCATGGCGGAAACCGTGGGAATTCCTTACGGTCTTTCTTTTGGTCTTCTTCCTGTTTTCGGTAGCGCTCTTCGCGATTGATTTTGTCCCCGAAGCACCCGTAACATCCACTCCGGACGTTACGTTGTCGTCGTCGACAGTACCCGCTCCGGTTGCTCTTGCAGCCGAGACTCAGGTAGTAGCGCCGACTCAAGGACAAGTTGTTCCGAAGACCGCACCTGCCCTCCCTACGGCGGCAGCGGGAGTAGAAGCTCCGCGCAGGGTAAAAATCGCGTCCGTCGGTATCGACACCAATGTGGTAAACCCGGCATCGACCGATATAAAGGCACTCGATGATGCGTTGATGAAGGGCGCGGTCCGATATCCGGGCTCCGCACTTCTTAACGAGAACGCGGGAGTCTTTATCTTCGGGCATCAAAGTCGGCTTCCGGTCGTGAAGAACAAGGCATTCAAAGCCTTTGCGAATCTTCAGAACGTAAAGCAGGGCGAAGAAGTGCAGGTGTATTCCGACAGCACGGTATATACGTATCGAGTTGTCTCGATTACCCACGCTTCGGTCAATGACGCCCTCATTCAGTAGACATTAATTCTTTCCACGTGCGATTCCTTCGGCGCGAAGACAGACCGGTACGTCGTCACCGCCGAATTCGTTTCTCAAACCCCGATTAATTAAACTTACAAACTTAAAAAATTAACAAAGCAGTACTATGCAATTCATCAATAAAGACAGACAGCCGACCGTCCGCCGCCCTTCCACGCTCACCACGTGGGGTACTGCTTTGGCAATGGCACTTACTGCTCAGGCCGGACCTCTTCGTTCTGACGCTTCTGCACAGGCTACTTCAGGAGAACGTGTTACGGCTAGAGGTGTACTCGCTGCGGATTCTTTGAATCCGCTAGTGTTACGCTCGCTCGGAGAAAATCCGGTCGCAGAACGTTTGGGTGCGCCCATAACCGTAAATGAAATTTCTCGAACCAGGGAACTTTTTGCGGCTACTACTGCAGATTGGGCCGAAGAGGGTCAAGAAAACATGCTTCGTCTTCTTAACGGATACCGCGAAGGAAGCGATGTAAGCGATGCTGCAATCATAAGCGCAGTGCGCGCACGCATTGCTTCAGCGGCAGTAGTTGGTGGTGCTCCTCAGGAAGTCGCCATAAATGACCTTTTGCGTGCAAACGGCTACGAGCTTGAAGAGGGTGTTGAGTATTACGCACAGACAGTCGATTCCGGTGAAGCGACTTTTTATGCTGCAGGTACTCAAGGGGACGGCATTGATGGGGCAAAGCTGATTGATCTCGGAGGTCATGATTCTATTGCGGTTCGCGGTGACGGAAGAGGCGGGGCACTCGGAGTTCGCATTGGGCAGCGAAGAACTGTTCGAGCGGGAGGTGAGGTCAGAGTTGAGAACGAAGCCTGGGATGCTGCGGACGGCTGCGGCAATGCGTTTGACGTATTAAATCCTGAAACGACGACCACCGTTGAAAATCCGTGTCCCCCGAGAATTAACGTTCCGGTAGAAGGACTTCCTGAAGGCTCATTGGTTACCGTCGTGTTCGCATTCGAAGACGGTGAACGGCCGATTCCTACTGTTGATAACGATACCTGTCCGACCTCTTCATTGCCTGAAGTATGTCGCGATTGTACCGCCGGTGTTGCTCGCGCAGCTGAGTTAGAACTCGAAGAGCGATACAACAAGGAGTACGGAGTTTTGACCGCGGGAACTACTCGCGTTATGGGAGGTGAGATACACATCGACATTCCGCCGGTTTATCGCGTTCAATTGGAAACAGACGAAATCATTAATATTGACGTCAGGCGCGCTCTCGATAACGAAACCCTTCTTATGTACATCTCGTGTCCTCGTGAAGAGCGCGGTCGTAGAGAGATTGGTGAAGGCCACTCAGCAACCCTCCGTCGTTCAGATTGGGCTCAAGCTGAGCGCGCAGCTGACGGTTCTTTGACCCTTCCTTTGGAGTTTAGACAGCGCCAGGGTGTGTATACATTGGATAACGATTAAACGACATGAAGACAACCATTAAAATCCTACTCTGCATTTCTCTCGTTCTCGTTGCATCGTTTGCAGTGGGAGGGCTTGTAATGCCGGAAACAGCGACCGCAATCGATAACGGAGGCTGTACGTCCTGTGGCGGTGGCTTCGATTGGGGCTTCGGCTGGAATTGGGGCTGGGATGTAAATACGCATATTGACGGCGGTGGCGGAGGAGGCTGTT
>CAZMOI010000023.1:0-5983 GCA_964568025.1 uncultured Candidatus Saccharibacteria bacterium | reverse complement strand
TAGCGCTACTCCTCCGGGACCGGTTGCCCCCGGAACTCCCGTTACGCTTTCGTGGACTTCAGTCCTTGCGCAGACCGCATCCATTGCGCCGGGTGTCGGTACGGTTACTCCCGCTTCAGGCGGTTCTATGGTCGTGAATCCGGCTACGACCACGACCTACACAATGACCGTTAACCACAACACGTACGGTGGTGCGGAGTGTCAGGTTACGGTTCAGGTCACTCCTCCGAACGGCTGCATCATGGTGCTTAAGGAGACGTTTAATACAAACAGCCAGCTTATCTTCCCGGTCGCGCAGTTCACGTTCAAATTGGACGGGGGAGTACAGACCGCGATGAACGATGCATCCGGTATCGCAATCTTCACAAATGTCGCTCCGGGCACGCACACGGTAACCGAAGTAGTTCCTCCGACCTGGCAGCAGCTTTCCGTCACTCCGACAAACGGCGTCGTCATCGTTCCTCCGGGACCGGAGTGTGTCGCGGTTGTCTTTAAGAACAAGCAGGTTTTGACACCTCCGCCGACGTGTACGTTGGTTGCGTCTCCGAACACATTCAACCATCCGGGCGGAACTACCACATTGACGTGGACGACTACGAACGCAGATCAGATTTCTATAGATGAAGACATTAACGGACCGATGGTCCCAATAGCAGGCGGAAGCGTTACCGCGGACGTTACACAGAGTATGACGTTCCATTTCACTGCGAGCGGTCCCGGCGGAACGGTTGAGTGTGAAGCCCCGGTTACCGTAAATCCTCCGACGCAAAACGTCTGCCCGGTCCCTTCAGCACTCAATGACACTACGAAACAAACCGTTAACAATGCTCCGCAAGGAGAGGAAGGATTGCAAAGCATTCTTGATACCGACACGCCCTTCAACCTCAATGTAATGGCGGATCAGAAGCAGCACCAAAACTGGACGGTCACATCAGGTTCTCACATTCAGATTTACGCAACGCACGTAAATACATACTCGAACCTAAAACAGGTATTCGGGTACTACCTAAACGGTGACATTTCGACGTTCGTGCCTATCTTCAAGACGAGCGCGATTCCGGGACAGGAGTCGGTACCTTTGGCATCGTCAGGTCCTTTCAACATCCAACCGTACGTTGGCGGTACGGTCGCCTTTGCCATCAAGAGCTATCAGGCAAACGGCACGCTCTACGGCATCAAGGCTACCGAAAACGCTCTTAACCAGGGCGGAAATGACCAGGTTGTTACCTACAACCCGGCAGCTAACGATTACGTTCTTGCATTTGAAGACGTCATAAACGGCGATAACGACTACAACGACCTTGTGGTGACACTTCACCTGAGCTGTGAGGTTGCAAAAGACCCGATCACTATAAAAGCGACAAAAGTCGTCTGCCAAAACGAAGCCGACCTTCCGAACTGGGGTAACGGCGGACCGAACATTACGGCATCAACGGCTATTGATTGGGTCAACACCCACGCAAGCTGTCGATTGGAGACAGGGTGGACGTTCGAATTTGCAAAGTCCAACGTTTCGAATCCGGGTGACAACGTCAACGTCGGAGGCAGTGGCTGGAACACGTTTGGACCTACAAACGCCCAGGGAGTTGCGACCGCGGTCATACACGACTTCGTAACGGAGCCCGACAAAATCTGGGTTCGCGAGCAGACCAAAAACACGCACATTCCGTTTACGGGAGTGTTGGGAAGCGACGTGTCGGCGGAAATGTACTGCCACACGGACGTCTTGAACTACGACAACTACGACAAAATTGATAACCCGAATTTCGGCGGAACATATAACTGTGTTGCGTTTAACGTTCCTAAACCGCCGCCGGGTAACGGTTGTATCGAAATATTGAAAGAAACCTACAACACGAATGGTGTTGAGATTACGCCGGTTGCACAGTTCACGTTCAAATTGGACGGCAACGTCGCGACAACGCAGAACAACGCAAACGGTTACGCGAAATCATTCCCGCAGGCTGGCAACAGCTTTCCGTTACTCCGGTAAACGGCACCGTAACGGTTACGGCAGGTCCGATCTGCGCAGCGGTTGTATTCAAAAACAAACAGGTGATTACGCAAAACCCTGCATGTACGCTCACTGCAAGCCCGACGAACTTCAATCATCCGGGCGGTACAACCACATTGACGTGGACGACCGTTAACGCGACATCGTTTAGCATCAACCACGGCATCGGCTCAGTAACTCCTGTTCCGGGCGGTTCTACTTCGACCCCGGTTACGCAAAGCAAAACGTTCGTCGGTACCGCAACGGGTCCGAACGGCACCGTAACCTGCGAAGCGCCGGTTACCGTACAGCCTCCGCAAAATCCTATTCCTGCTTGTACGTTGACGATTTCAAGCAACCAGATAAACAGCGGTCAGAGCGTTAAGGTTTCGTGGACTTCTTCAAACGTTACTGAAGGTCATATCAGTCCTCAGGTCGGCTCGACGACCCCAGTTTCTGCAGGTACGTCTATTGATATCTTCCCGCCTTCCGATACGACCTATACGGGAACGTTCACGGGCCCCTACGGATCGGTTCAGTGTTCGGTCTTCGTCAAAGTAAATACCGGCGGTTGTCAGGGTAACTGCGGTGGCGGATTCAATCCTCCGAACGTGGTGATGTTCCAGAAGCCCGGAGAACAACCGTTGGCATCCGTATTTCTTGCTCAGATTCCGTATACCGGCTTTGAGGCAGGACCGATACTGACGACCCTCTTCTGGCTCGGTGTTGCGCTTGCGTCTGCTCTCGTTGCCTACTACATGGTCGGCAGAGGTTCGATGCGGTATGTCTTTAACCAAATCGCAGGCTTTACGGGAGTACCGACTGAAGATGAAATTCGTGAAAGCGTGTACGGAGGCAGGGAAGAAGTAGTTGAACCTGTACGCGATGCAGTGGCACCTAAGCAGGCGGTTCTAGTTTCCGCGCCTGTAATAACTATGCCGATATCGATGCCGGTAGCAGTTCCTGCAACACAGGTCATGCGCTCGGATGCTACGGGTATTCCTGAGATGGAAGATGTTATAGAGTCTCGTGCACATGCAGCAGGTGTTTTGATGTCGCCTGAGGCAGTGTCACTTGCAAAAGTGCTTGCACCTGAACGCCATGAGGCGCTTCGCCGGTTCGGTGACATCCTTAACGAGGCGGTTAAGACGCTCCCTCGCGAGGACGGTTGGATCATGCTTACCTCGGATCGCTTTGTTGAAATTCGCGGAAAGAAATTCGCTTCCACAGAAAGCTCTGTGGCAACATCCGCTCCGAAAGAGACCGAAGTACGCGCGCAGGTTGAAACAGTTGTTCCGGCAATGTCCGGTGCTGAAGAAGCATCCGCGATGCAGTTTGTCGGTGCAGTCCTTTCGGGTGACCGCGTAAACGCATTCAATATCGTTCGCTCTTTGGAACATGATTCCGTAAATCCGACCGCGCTCATTACTGGTACGGCTACCGTTCTTGACCGCCTGTACCGCGTTCGCCACGGAGGTCAAAACGGTATCGACCGCGACCTTATCTCCAAGTCGGAAAAAGTAACTGACGAGAATCTTCACAAGCTTGTTGAGGTGTTCACGCACGCACTTGATACCGTCTATTCAAATCCGTTCACAGGCTTGAAGCTCGCGCTTGCGCAAGCCTTCGAGATCGTCGGTTAATACCGATGTCGCACGGATGCGAAACTCCAGTCGCTCCTTGGGCCTAAAACGCTTACTGAACGTTTTGTAACCGAGGAAAGAAAGCGCGGCTTTCAAGAAGCTGCGCTTTCCGCGCTTCTGACCCACCATCCGCTTCTTGCGCGGGAAATAACGCATCACGATTCTATTGAGACAATCACCTACGGGGAAATTCCATTTGTCGTATTGTCAGGAAATCCCGTTGCCGACCAAAACGGAGAAACGTATGTTTTTCAGTATCGAGGTGAATCCTCGGAAGACGACTATATGCTCTTTGCGAGGGTTGGAAAGACGGACGTTATGCCCGATCCCGAATTTCCGCCTGAAGGCGCTGAATAACTTCAGCGAGTGATTTAGCGCCTTCGGATTCTTTGCGGTTTTCAAGAGTAACGGAATTTGATTCCATTTCTTTGTCTCCCACAACCATGACGTAGGGAACTTTTGACGTTTTGGCGTTGCGTATTTTTTTGCCTAAAGATTCGTTTGCGTCATCCAATTCCGCGCGTATTCCCGCCTTCTTCAGTGCGTTTAAAATGTCGGCGCCATACGCAGCGTGTTTCTCGGACACCGGAAGTATGGTTACCTGCACTGGCGAGAGCCAGAGGGGGAATGCGCCCGCGTAGTGCTCAATCAACACGCCCATGAAGCGGTCGGGCGATCCGATAAGCGCCCGATGGATCATAACGGGCGTTTTTTCTTTTCCGTCCGCATCGGTGTATACCAAACCAAAGCGTCCCGGCATGTTTAGGTCCAGCTGGATGGTTGAAATCTGCCATTCTCGACCGATTGCGTCGATCGCCATAATGTCGATTTTGGGACCATAAAACGCAGCCTCACCTAGAGCTTCTTTGAAAGGAATTTTTTTCTTCTCAAGCAAGGAGCGCATAATCGGCTGTGACTTCTCCCACACCTCGTCCGAACCGAGGTATTTCTCTTTCTTATTAGGGTCCCGCAACGAGAGTCTCATCCAGTAATCAATTTTGTATATGCCGAGTGCCTTTTGTATTGCCTCAAGCACGTTTGAAATCTCGCTTTCTATCTGGTCTTCTCGGCAAAAAATATGTCCGTCGTCCTGCGCGAATGAGCGGAGACGTGTAAGACCCGACAATTCACCCGGTCTCTCGTCGCGATAGAGCGTTGCGAAGTCCGAGAAGCGAATAGGGAGGTCGCGGTAGCTTCTCTGGTCAGATGCATAAATCTGCGTGTGTTGAGGACAGTTCATGGGTTTCAAAAACATCTCATCCTCGACATACTGTGACTTTACTGAAAGCATATCCTCTTTGTACTTGTCGTAGTGACCCGAAATTTTAAAAAGTTCCGCTTTGTTGACGTTCGGAGTTCTGACCTCGCCGAAACCTAGTGATTCGTTCAGCTCGCGGGAAAGTTTTACAATTTCTGCGCGAATAATATTGCCTTTCGGAGTAAAGAGAGGCATTCCGGTTCCGACTAAGTCTGAAAATACAAGCCAACCCTGCTCTCGGGCGATTTTTCTGTGGTCGCGCTTCTTCGCCTCTTCGCGCATCGCGATGTGTTTTTCAAGCTCTTCCTTTGTGTCAAACGCAAGCGCATAAATGCGTGTCAGCATTTTGTTCTTCTCGTCTCCGCGCCAGTAGGCCCCGGCAATACGGTCAAGTTTCCATGAATCTGAGGCTATTTCTTCCGCCGGATTTCCAGCATGCCCGCCTTTACAGAGGTCCCAGTAGTTTCCTGACTTGTAGAACGAAACTTTTGAACCATCCGCGGTAAATTCATCAATGAGTTCGTGCTTGTAGGGGTTACCCGGGTACTCCTTCTTTGCTTCCTCAGCGTTTAATTCTGAGCGTTCGAATGATTTCCAAGAGGGGAGAAGTTTTCGCATCTCTTTCTCTATTTTCGGGAAATCTTTTTCCGAAACAGGAGAGGAGAATTCGAAGTCGAAGTAGAAACCGTCGTCAATCGCAGGGCCAATAGTGCGTTTTGCGTCCGGATAGAGTTTCATTACCGCCGCCGCCAAGAGGTGGGCGAGGGTGTGGCGCTTATCGGCAAGCTTCTGATCCATAACGCTCTATTATACGCCGTTAATATCTTCACGCATATCAGCCTGAATAGGCGCTTCCCCAGGCTCAGCGTAGTAACTAGGTCGCCCATTTTCGTACACTAAGAGGCAACCTCTTTGCTCCGCGTATTCGCGTTTTACCACCCTCCATTTCTTATCAGCAGTCTGGAGGGCAACGCCGTGCCATGGTGAACCTCCCGCCGTGTCAGTGGTATCAGGACGTAGGTTTATATGAACCCTTCCGGACCTTCCGTGACTTGCGCGTAAGCTGAGCCGGATCGCATGTGGGAACTT
>CAZMOI010000022.1:9777-12587 GCA_964568025.1 uncultured Candidatus Saccharibacteria bacterium | reverse complement strand
TTTTTAGCTCCGTGTTTAACGGTAAGTGTGGCGTGGAAACGGGAGTTTCCCCGCGGAGGAAGTAGTTGAAACCGAGAGGTTTCAACTCTTGGGAAATTCCCGGCTCTCGGCTCACATGCGATAACAATAAACAGCCTAGCCTAGGATGCGGTGGGTAGGTGTGGCATAGTGAAAGTAGTTAATTAATATATTATTTCTCTCCAATCTATATGCACGCCCTTAAGGTTTTGAGCGTATTCGCGCTTACGCTTGCTTTTGCCGTCCCCGTTCAGGCATACGAAGCGTATTTTGAGCATCAGGCGCGCTCAACGACGATGATAGGGACAGTTCAGGGAAACGTGCTCGGCGAAGCAACATCTCCACTTGAGGACGATTACGGTACGGGAACAAACGTATCGGAGGGCATTTACTGTCCGGCACTTACCATGACATTGCAGCGTGGGGCACGTGATGCCCGCACCAACGGTCAGGTAACCGAACTACAGCTGTTCCTTGCGGACTATTTTGGAATTGCCGAAGAAGATTTGGTCACCGGATTTTTCGGAAGATTAACGCATTCATATGTCGTTCAGTTCCAGCAGGAAAAAGGGCTGCCCGCGTTAGGTATCGTTGGCTCCCTGACACGCGCAGCAATTGCACGCGCGTGCGGAAAAAGCACTAGCTCGGGTCCGTCGTGTTACCTGGCTACCGATAAACGATCGTACGTATCCGGAGAAATGATCACCGTTTCCTGGGCTTCACAAGGAACGACGTATGGCGAATGGGTGCGCGATGCGTCCGGCAAAGACAATTTCTATCTCGGAAGCGACAAGCTTCCCGCATCCGGAAGTCAGACATTTGCCGCAAATGTTGCAGGCAATCCGTCACTGACAATGCGCGTCTACAGCGCGACTGGTAGCTCCGCAACGTGCCAAATAGTTATTCCGGTTTCGCAAACGCCGGTCACACCGCCCTCGCCCTCGGCAACGAGTACACTTCCGGCACTCATTGTTTCAACTGACGTTTCAAGTCCCGGATACAGAATTGTTGCGGCAGGGTCTGCAAATACAACAGTCGGCGCATACAAATTTACCGCACGCAACGAATCTATCACGCTTCGTAGCGCAGGCGTAAAACTGACGAGTGGTGTCACGGGCGACATAACGAAGGTTGCACTCTACGACGGTGCAACAAAAGTAGGGGAAGGATTTTTTGTCGGAGCGGGAACTCAGGCAGTTATCACATTTCCTAATCCGGTTGTCATCCCACAAGGTAGCGGGAAAGTTCTTACCGTCAATGCGGACATTGCGAATATCGGCATGGCGCAACCGGTAAGTGTGTCTGGTCATTTCCTTCAAATTGATTTCTACAAAGGTGCGGGAGTAGGGAACACAACAGGATTGCCCGTATATACCACTGACGTTACGAGTGTTGCAGGCGTACGTATTATGAAAACGTTCCCGATTGTCGGGATCGACACGCTTCCTGCAGGAAACCTGGCTGACGGTCGCTTGATGCGTTTCAAGGTTGCCGCTGACTCATGGGGCGCAGTTGGCCTCACACAGATCACGTTCAAAATTTCTCACTCGGGACTTTCGGCAGGAGGAAACGTCAGCAATGTTTCAGTGTATGGTTTCCAAGACTCAAACTATTCTCAGCCGATTACCGGCGTTTCTTCCGACGGCAACCTACAGATGACGAACGACTGCGTCGCAGGTTGTAGCGCCAGCGACATCATTACTGTAAATCCTTCAACCTCAAGCGGGGCGTTGACTGCAATTCAAATTCCGGCCGGGCAAGTTCGTTACTTTGAAGTGAGAGGCTCAGTTTCCGGAGCGGGTACCGCATCTTCAGTTACGACGACACTCTTAGGTGACAGCGGGTACGCGGGTATGGTCTCCGCAATGAGCTTAGTGGGCAAAGACGTACAATTTGTATGGTCGCCGAACACGGTTTCTACTGCAACTCGCGATACGCAGGACTGGACAAGTGGCTACGCAGTCCCGGGCCTTCCCGCATCAGGACTTACGTTTACACGAACCGGCGGAGGTACAGTTGTTGGTTCGAGTATTAAAGTGACGGCACCAAACGGCGGTGAACGATGGCACCTAGGTGAGACAAATACGATTACCTGGACCCCATACAGCTATAACCCGGATGTAAATCCGTCGGGACAAGTTACGGCAGAACTTCTAAAGAAGACGACATATTGTCCGCCGAACGCAAAATGCGCGCCGTATTCCGTTGCTGGAAAGATTATGGACTTGGGTAAGGCGTCGTTACATACCCAGTTCAACATCAACAATTACGATACGTGGGCAACTCCCGGAGAATATTTTGTGCGCGTTACCAATACTGTGACGGGTGCGTCCGACATCAGCGATGCATCGTTTACGCTTCTGCCCCGCGCAGTTGACGTTAAGGTCAATGGCTCAGACGGAACGGTCACGCTCTCCGACAATCAGGCGATAACCGTCAGCTGGAAGACCGCGAATTCAACATTCGTTTCCTGCAACCTTGAAGGCGTTCGCAAGACTCCGGGTTCTAATGTGCCCGTGGTTATTACCGGGCTTGCAACTCAGGGCACGGGTACGTACTACGCATATGCACCGGTTCCGGGTTCGTTCTCTACGGTTCACATGAATTGCTCTGACAGTAACTACAACAAAACCGGTGTCGACTATGTCGGAGTGCTTGCGGCAGGGACCCCTTCTTCAGGAACATCCTTTGTCAGAGTAGTAGATCCGAACGGTGGAGAGCAGATACCGCATGGACAGCAAAAAATAATCAAGTTCAAAGCTCAAGGGATGAAATCCTATTCGGTTGCTCTA
>CAZMOI010000022.1:0-9767 GCA_964568025.1 uncultured Candidatus Saccharibacteria bacterium | reverse complement strand
GCTCTATATAGGAACGACCAGTGGGTGCGTTGGATAGCCAAGGATGTGTCAGTTGCAAATCCCTCAATTGAAGACGAGTTCGGGTATCCGTGGACGCCATATCTGGACGAAGGAGAAACGATGGCTGATTGGTTTGGCAGTGTCTACAAGATTTACGTTACCGGACAGAAAACAGACGGTACGGGATACGTAGACGATAAGAGCGACGCGCCATTCAGCCTGGTGTCTGCTTCAAATCCAGGAGCTACCGAGTGCGTTATATCTGCAACCCCCGCGAATCTTCCCGCGGCGGGTGGGTACGTCACGATTTCGTGGAAAACCGCAAACATAGCGAAGCCGTACCTCTACCACTATGGAAAGGGAGGAGGAGCTCAGGCAATACCGGCAAGCGGAAGTATGAGTTACCTGGTTGGCTCAAATGCTTCTTCGGAACCGTTTGTGAATAAATTCCAAATAGGATTCGGAGACACCGGTGCGGAAAGTTCGCCCATTTGTAGCACGTCTGTCATAACGGCACCCGGAGTTTCGGCACCTGTGATCACCAGCTTCTCTGCAAGCCCAAGCTACATTACATCGTTGCGCGGAAGCACGTACCTTTCATGGAGCACCACTAACGCGAATCGTTGTGCGTTGAGCTACGGCGCAACGCAGGTGAGCGTCAATCCGAGCGGAAATCTTACGCTCTTCCCGACAGAGACAACAACTTACTCGCTGTGGTGTGTGAACGACCCCGGTACGGGCAAAGACGGTCCATCAGTATCGAAAAACGTAGTGGTGTACGTCGATCGTCCGGTTATCGATCGGACCGGCTACTACGAGCCGTAAGCAATAGAACGTTGGTCGAGGTAAGCAACGCTTTCCTCGGCGTCTTCCTGATACAATGCACTCGCTTAGGGCTTTTGTTTCTCGCAAGAAAAAGTAAGTAAACTTCCTTTTTCTTGCGCTCCACAAAAGTCGCACTTCGTGCTATTTTCCTAAGCGAATCGCCGAGGTAGGGGGACCTTGCCTCGGCACATTCGGACGCCATGAGAACCATCTCTCGCGGCGCTCCTCATTACGCCGAGGTAGCTCAGTTGGTAGAGCATGTCATTCGTAACGACAAGGTCGGGAGTTCAATCCTCCCCCTCGGCTCAAAAATAGTTTGAAGGCAGGATTGAACGCCGGAGCGATGTTTTGCGTTTCGCAAAACCGCGAGGCGGTGCCCAGCCCGAGCTGAACGTAGGTGAAGCGAGAGGCGAGGGCAATCCTCCCCCTCGGCTCAAAGGAAGTAGCCCTATCCACACGGAACCGAGCATACGGGATGTTCCGTGGTGTAATTAGTGCAGGATTACTATTTACCCCCTTTGTATGCGTTTTATATCTGCACTCGTTCTCGCTCTGACTTTGATTGCTACGCCGGCCTTTGCGTTCGACGTCCTTGACCCTGCGAACGAGTACAGCGGTTTCTGTCCGCAACTTTCTCTCTCGATGGGAAGGGGTGCCTCGGACACGTACTACTACGGTCAGGTGACT
Organism: uncultured Candidatus Saccharibacteria bacterium; assembly: GCA_964568025.1. Lineage (GTDB taxonomy): Bacteria > Patescibacteriota > Minisyncoccia > Phycocordibacterales > Phycocordibacteraceae > Phycocordibacter. The sequence goes on along the minus strand of CAZMOI010000022.1, from coordinate 8,255 downwards.
GAACTTCAAAAGTTTCTTGCCGACTATTTTGAAATTTCAAAGTCAGAAATTGTAAGCGGAACGTTTGGTGCGACAACTGAACTATACGTGCAACGCTTTCAGGCCGCTCGTGGCCTTGAAGCGGCGGGACGGGTAGGAGCACAGACACTCGCGGCAATTGCTCAATTTTGTCCCGTTACAACATCTGACCTCCCGACCTCGCCTCTACCAAACCCGACACAAACTACACCAACAGTAAACTCTGATGGAGGGTCGTGTAGCATTACCGTTGATAAGACCGTTGCATCCGACAACGACCGCATTACCGTTTCGTGGACTACGTCGCGTATAGGAGCGCCGATACTGTGGCGGGGAAGTGGAGGAACGGCACGAACTATTCCCGAATCAGGCCGTGTCCAATTTACGGTCGGTGTAGATATATCGCCGAACGCCGGAAGCGGACCGCGCATAGAGCGATTCATGATCGGAGAACGCGCAGCAGCCGGAGCAACTCCGCTCTCGCTCTGCACCGTACAAGTGTCTATCGTGTCCGGTCGTTCGCTTGGAACGGTCGGCGTATCCGACTCATCCGCTCCCGCTCCGACAAACCCGAGAGTCACCGGTGTTCCGACGCTCGCTTTTTCCGCAACACCGACGACTGTTCCCCGCGGACAGCGCACTACACTGCAGTGGACCGCGGCGAACGCTGTGTCGACCGACGTTCGATGCTTTTTGGAATACAACCAAACCAAAGTTGAACTCAAAGCTTCGGGAGTAAAAGTATTGCGTCCGACCGCAGACACTCCGTACAAAATGACGTGCCTTAATACCAAGAGCGGTTTTAGTATTGAAAAGACTGTTCGTGTTGCGGTAACGTCGGCGACTATCCCTACTCTTCCGACGTGGCCCGGAACGGGAGGCGGGACGGTATCCCTCCCTGTTCTTGATCCGACACAACTTGCGATAGTTGCCGTGCCTCCGGCGATATCTACAGGACAGTCAACAACTCTTGTGTGGAATTGTCCCGCGACCAACAGCACCATAAAGGCAAGTCTTAAAAGTGAAACCGGGTGGCAAGAAGTTTCTCTTGCGGGAAACAAAGTCGTTATGCCCGCGCATTCAACGACGTACTACTTACGATGCGGTCCGCCTCTGTTGGGCGTATTGCATCCCATCCCGCTTCCGCTCTTTGGTAAGCAGGTTTCCGTGACCGTACAGGTAGGCACTCAGGGAAGTCTTGGCGGGCGCGCAGGTGGCGGGGGAGGAGGAAGTTGGGGTGGCGGAGAAGGAAGCTTCGGGGGCTCAGGCGGATTTGATATAGGAGGATTTTTCGGGGGATTCGGTTCAGGCTTTTCTGACATGCCCAATCAGAACAACAATACGTGTTTAAGCGTAAACGGCTGCGGCACTCAGTCCGGTCGTCAGTAGTTCATGACGACCATCATTGGCGTCGTCGGTGCCGGGGTACTGCTTCTTTGTTTCGCGGTGAGTCAGTTTAAGCTCCTTTCGGTAGATTCTTTGCCATACGATATCGGGAATTTTATCGGAGCCTTACTTCTTACTTATTACGCGTACCTCATCGGGAGTATGCCGCTTCTCGTGATTGAAGCGGTCTGGGCGCTTGTATCTTTGCGGAGCTTACTCCATCATTGGAAGAAGTGAATCGGGACGAGGCAAAAAAACGAGTTGCGGAGATTCAGGTTGCCATGGAGCAATCGGACTTTTGGACTGATGTTCCTCGCGCTCAAAGGATGATTCAGGAGATGAAGGAAATGGAGTCTCTTGCTGAAGGTGGAGGCAAGTACGACTCCGGAAGTGCGGTGTTGTCCATTCTTGCAGGGGCAGGCGGGGATGACGCGGAAGACTTCGCGGGCATTCTTTTTCGCATGTACCAAGGACACGCGGCGGGTAAGGGGTGGACGGTCAAGTTTTTGGATGACAATGAAAATAATCACGGAGGGTATCGCTCGGTAACGTTTGAAGTGCAGGGGAAAAACGCATACGGACGACTGAAACATGAGGCGGGAGTGCATCGCCTGGTTCGCATCTCTCCATTCAACGCAAACGCAAAGCGTCAGACATCGTTCGCGCTTGTTGAGGTATTGCCTGACATGTCCGGAGCGGAAGACGTTGAGCTTAAACCTGAAGACTTGGACATTCAGTTTGCCCGCTCAGGAGGAGCAGGCGGACAAAACGTGAACAAGCGAGAGACTGCGGTTCGCATCGTTCATACACCGACAAATCTTTCCGTGCATGTATCAAACGAGCGCAGTCAGCAGGCGAACCGCGACCGCGCACTTGCTCTTCTTAAGGCAAAACTCTATACACTAGAAGAAGAAAAGCGCGCACGCGAAGTGAAGGGTATGTCTATTGCATCTACAACCGCAAACGAATGGGGTTCACAGATTCGCTCGTATGTGTTGCACCCGTACAAACTGGTAAAAGATCATCGCACGGATTACGAGATTTCAAACACGGATGCCGTTCTGTCGGGCGATATCGACGGTTTTATCGATGCAATGGAGAAATCGGCAACGGAATAAAGAAAGAAAGACACCCCGCTCCGCGTCTATAAGGTACAATAAAGCGAATGATTTATTTTGACCGTGTAACGAAAGTCTATAACGACCAATCGACCGCGCTTGATGACGTAACGCTTTCGATAGGCCCGAAAGAGTTTGTATCCATTGTCGGCCATGCCGGAGCGGGGAAGACCACACTTCTTAAAATGGTGCTGGCGGAAGAGACCCCTACATCGGGTACGGTCTTTTTGGAGTCAACTGATGTAACAAAAATCCCCAAAAATCAGCTCTACACATTGCGTCGGAAAATAGGAACGGTATTTCAGGACTTCAGACTTATCCCGGGGAAGACTGCCTACGAAAATATTGCGTTTGCAATGGAAGCTGCCGGTCGCACTGATGAAGAAATTGCAGCGGACGTGCCGCACGTACTCGATCTTGTGGATCTTGCAGACAAGGCATGGAATTTCCCCCACGAACTATCAGGAGGGGAACGTCAAAGGGTCGCCATCGGTCGCGCCATCGTTAACCAGCCAGACGTTCTTTTGGCCGACGAACCGACAGGAAACCTGGACCCCATCAACACGTATCAGGTCGTTGAAATACTGAAACGCATTAACGAACTCGGTACGACCGTTATTCTTACCTCGCACAACAAAGGCGTTGTCGACTCACTCGGTAAGCGTGTTATTACCATGGACATGGGGCGCGTTGTGCGCGACGACAAAGAGGGGAGGTACGTCCTGTAAATCATGGCGGGGGGCGTAGCAGATTTTGATTCCGGGCAAGAACATCGTGCGCTTAAAGAAGTTGGCGAGACCTCGGTCATTGAAGAGGCAGGTTTGTCATATACCGTCATATACGGACGTCATAACGTTGAACAACCGCACCCCCCGCTTCAAGAGTTTGGCGGCATTATCTTGGAAGGAGTTGGCGACCGTCTTTCCCAAGGAATATCCGAAGCCGGATTCGAGAGCGTACAGTATCGTGCGCTTGTCGAGGAAGCGCGTCGCTTGGGAAAGCCTATTTTTCTTCCCGATATTGCGTATGATCCAAACCTTGTCGCACGCGACGTCACCGCAAGGCTTGAACTTGAGAAGCTTTTAGGTATTACTCTCGCTCTTCCCGCAGTAGCTGCGGCGGGCGGTGCGGCTCAGGCAGGGAGCGCCCACCCGCATCGGCGTAATGTCCTCATAGGCGCTTCTGCGTTGTTCGGTGTTGCCGCTGTCGGGGTGCTTGGCAAGGCGGCGATTGAAGATTCACAGTCACGGAGAGAAGACCCTATTCAGGAAGAGCGGAACGTTCTTGAGTTAAAAAATGCGGTTATCGCTCAAAAATCAGAAACGATTGCACGGCAGGTAGGAAAGGTCGGGGTCGTGATTGGTGTCGGTCATGGGGAGGTGGAACAGTCGTTCCGCGCCACTGCGTCTCAACGTGCTTCGGATGCGTTGCGCGCTCTTCACGAGGTCGAGCGAAGCGCGGGGCGTGAAGCAGCGGACAAAATTAAAGAACAGATAGCTCTTATAACGCGACTCGACTATGATGAAGTCGAAAAGAACTGGCGTTTAAGTGTTGTCGAAGACCCGATTCTTGCTAGACTGAAGAACAGGTAACTATGCTTTGGACAAAACTAAAAAGAATATTCCGCGCCGGATTCGTCAGCTTCCTCCGAAACAGCTTTGTTTCGCTTGCGTCCGTGTTCGTTATGACGATGACCTTGGTGATTATAGGGTCGTTGATGTTTGTGAACGCGCTTGTCGGGAATTTTATTTCATACGTCAAAGATAAGGTGGACGTGAACGTATATTTTGTCAGTGCGGTTGATGAAACATCGATACTGCAATTCCAAGCTGAGCTTGAAAACATTCCCGAAGTTGCCTTTGTTGAATTTACTTCGCGTGACGAGGCGCTGGCAGATTTCCGCGCGCGTCACGAGAACGACCAGTTAACTTTGCAAGCTTTGGACGAACTGGGTGAAAATCCTTTCGGAGCGTCTCTTTCAGTTAAAGCAAAACAACCCTCCGAGTACGAAGCAATAGCAAAGTTTCTCGCAGATCGCTCCGTTGATTCAAACGGTCAGCCATTTATAGATTCGGTAAACTACGCGCAAAACAAAACGGTAATTGAAGAGCTTGAGAACCTGACAACCTACGTCGGACGCTTCGGTCTGGGCGCGATTCTTATATTTGCCGTCGCTTCAATTCTGATAACGTTCAATACCATTAGACTTGCCATTTATACCGCCCGCGAAGAGATTTCCGTTATGAGGCTTGTCGGTGCGTCGAACACGTTCATTCAGGGACCATTCGTTGTTGAAGGAACGTTCTACGGCATGGTGTCGGGGCTCATAGCCCTTATCCTCTTTTTCCCGCTTGCCTGGGTGCTTCAGGGGCCCACCGCAAGCCTCTTTGCTTCCGACATCTTGGGTCACTACCTGTCCAACTTCCCCGTGTTTCTCGTTGTATTAGTTGGGGCGGGTGCGCTTTTGGGCGCCATATCCGCGTATCTCGCCGTTCGGAAGTACCTCTCGGTCTAAATTAGTGTTTTCGGTAAAGGAGGTATATACTAAAACTCCGTATGGCGCTCATGCGGAATACATCAAAAAAATCTAAAGGGCGCCTCTTGTCTCCCAGGAAAAATCATAAATATATCTTCGTCATCGGAGGTGTGATGAGCGGTGTCGGTAAAGGCATCGCCGCTTCTTCTATAGGAACGATACTCGAAGCACGCGGATATCATATAAATCTCGTAAAAGTAGATCCGTATTTGAACGTAGACGCGGGTACGATGAACCCAACCGAACACGGGGAAGTATTTGTGCTCCGCTCAGGTCTTGAAACTGATCAGGACATGGGTAACTACGAGCGCTTCCTTGGTCGAGACCTCACCAACGGCGACTACATGACTTCGGGTATGGTGTATCGCGCAGTTATTGATCGTGAGCGTGCACTGGAGTATGGCGGGAAATGCGTCGAAGCGATTCCGCACGTGCGCGACGAAATTATAGATCGCATTGAAGCGGCGGCAGTACATAACGGTTCCGATATATCCGTCATTGAAATTGGCGGAACTATTGGTGACTTCCAAAATGCGCTCTACATCGATGCCGCACGCGTTCTCAAAATGCGCTATCCCGACGACGTGCTGTTCGTTATGGTCTCGTACCTGCCCGTTCCGTCAAACTTGGGGGAAATGAAGACGCGCCCTACGCAACACGCAGTTTCACAGTTGAACGCGTATGGTGTGCAGTCGGATTTCCTGATTGCCCGCGCTAAAACTCCACTTGACGAGAAGCGCAAAGAGAAACTCGCCATATCCTGCAGTGTCCGGAAAGAGCACATCATTTCTGCTCCTGACGTGAATAATATCTATGAAGTACCGCTCAATTTCGAAAAAGACAATCTCGGCAACTTACTCTTGAAGGCGCTCAAGGTTCGACAGAAAAAATCGTCCGATTTACGTGAGTGGCGTCGGTTTGTCGATAAAATTCACGGATCAAAAAAAGAATTGCAGATTGCCATTGTCGGTAAATATTTCGATACGGGTGATTTTATGCTTTCCGACGCGTATCTCTCCGTCATTGAAGCGATAAAGTTTTCAAGCTACACACAGGGCTGGAAGCCCGTGATTACGTGGCTTAACGCCAAGGATTTCCAAAACGGTAAAAACGCCCTGCAGTCTTTGAAAAAATTCCACGGCGTCATTGTGCCCGGAGGATTCGGCGAGACGGGCATTGAAGGGAAGATTAAGGTCATACAGTATTGTCGTGAGAATAAAATTCCATACTTCGGCCTCTGTTACGGTATGCAATTGATGCTCGTCGAGTACGCGCGAAACGTTTTGGGGCTTACGGGAGCACACACAACCGAAATAGATCCCAAAACAAAAGATCCCGTCGTTCTTATCATGCCCGAACAGGTTAAAAACATTGCGGATGCGCATTACGGAGGAACTATGCGCTTGGGAGCCTACCCCGCAAAACTTAAGCGTGGGTCTATAGCTCATGAAGCCTATGGTAAGGGGGTTGTTGAGGAGCGACATCGACATCGCTATGAAGTAAATCCGGAATATATAGAGGCGTTCGAAAAGGCCGGTGTTGTTTTTTCCGGTGTTTCCCCGTCAGGAGTGTTAATGGAAATAGCCGAACTTCCGAAAAACGTTCATCCGTTCATGCTCGGTACGCAGTTTCATCCTGAACTTCAGGCGAAACCGCTTTCCCCGCACCCCTTGTTTAGCGCGTTTGTGAAAGCCGCTTCAAAAGGGAAGTAGCACCAGTGGTATAGTATTCCTATGGAAAATCATAGCGACTCGACGTTTCGGATTATTATCCCGCCCTATATCCCGCTTATTATCGGTGCGTCGTTAGTGCTTGCTGCGATAGTCGGCTCTCTAACTTTTTACTCCGTTCGTGCAATGGACAACGTTGTTACGGTAACCGGTTCCGCAAAGACTGCGGTAACATCCGACACGGTAAAGTGGAAACTTTCAATTGCCCGCAAAGTATTTGAGTCAGGGCTTTCTGCGGGGTACCCCGTGCTTCAGCGTGATATCGATACAGCGCGTGCGTTTCTCACGGCAAACGGCGTAGCCGAAAACGCGATAACCGTGTCTCAGGTATATACCGAAGAATTGTATCGGTACGACCAAAACGCAGGGCCCCGGGAATTTAACCTTCGTCAGGAGATAACGGTTCAGTCGGAAGATGTTGCGGGAATAGACGTGCTTTCAAAACGCATTACCGAACTTGCAGGCAAAAATGTATTCGTTCAGTGGAACAACGTAGAGTATTTTGTATCGAATCTTCCTGAACTTCGTGTCTCGCTTCTGGGTGACGCCATTAAAGACGCTCGCGCACGGGCGGAGCAGATTGCAAAAGCGGGAGGCAAAGGTGTTGGACCGTTGAAGTCCGCGTCCTCAGGGGTCGTACAGGTGCTTACGCCAAACTCAATTGAAGTAACCGACTACGGTTCGTACGATACGTCTTCCATAGAGAAAGAGGTGATGGTTACCGCGCGTGCGACGTTCTTTGTCCGTTAAAGGGCTCTTGCTAGCCCTGCTTTTCCCGTGCTATCCTTAAGCATGGGAAAGATACGAAGTGGCATCTCCTACACGTTTGACGACGTTTTAATACTGCCCAAAGCGAGCGCGATGGAACCGCGCGAGGCGGAAGTGAAGACCGTTATCGCAAAAAACGGCTTCGCATTGGATATTCCTATACTTTCCGCAGCGATGGACAAAGTGTCTGATGCGGGAATGGCGGTAGCGTTGGGAAAACTCGGAGGTCTGGGCATCATTCATCGCAATCAGACGGCAGAGCAGGAAGTTCAAATGGTAAAAGACGCAAAAGCGCAGGGCGTTAAAGTTGGTGCTGCGTGCAGTCCGTTTGATGAAGCTCGAGCAAAAATGTTGGTCGAGGCAGGAGCTGATGTTATTGCAATTGATTCCGCACACGGCCATAACGCGAACGTTATCAACGGAGCGCGTAAAATAAAAGAATCAGTGTCCGTTCCTGTGTTGGTCGGAAATATTGCAACCGCTGATGCCGCCAAAGAATTGGTTAAGTTTGCCGACGGTATTAAGGTCGGTATAGGTCCCGGTTCTATTTGTACAACTCGCATTGTTTCCGGAGTTGGCGTTCCGCAATTGACCGCGCTTTTGGATGTCGTATCTATTGCAAAACGTGCTGGTGTTCCGGTTATTGCCGACGGGGGCATTAAAAATTCGGGCGATATTGCAAAAGCGCTTGGTGCCGGC
>CAZMOI010000021.1:10259-13367 GCA_964568025.1 uncultured Candidatus Saccharibacteria bacterium | reverse complement strand
TTGCAATCTGCGGTACTCGCTGTTCGACTCTACAACTCCGTTTGTAACGAGCGTATTCATTAAAGACCCCTCGAAGCGGACCTCCGGTACATCCGCCGGGACGCCCCCTTTAGAAAAAGCTGTTATAAAATCCCCGCGCGCACTGTCAGCCGATACTTGCCCGTGATACATGCGTACGAACTCATGCGCGAGTGCCATTTTTGCATCCTTTGGATGTCCGGCGGTGTGCTTTTCAATTTCCGGCAACGGCATCCTCGTCGCATGCGTAAGGTAAGTCTTTACAAGCTCGTCGGGCACAGTCATCGTTTTCCCGAACATATCTTTCGGCGAATCAAGAAGATTTATGGTGTTCCCCCAGCTTGAGCTCATTTTCCTCCCGTCGGTCCCCGGAATAAGATCGGTCATCAGAACATGCTGGGGGGGCTGCCCGGATTTTTCCTGCATGGTGCGCCCTGCAAGCAAGTTGAATTTTTGATCCGTTCCGCCTAGCTCAACATCAGCCCGTACGGCGACCGAGTCGTACCCCTGCATCAGGGGGTATAAGACCTCACGAAGCGATACGCGCTTCCCCGTTTCAAGACGGCGCTTAATGTTGTCGCGGGCTATGAAATCGGCGACAGAAAAGAGACTTGCGTGCTCACCAATCTCCCGATAGTTAAGTTTCAAAAGCCACTCCGAATTGCGCCGAACCTCAAGTTTGCTTTTAGTGAGGATGCGCGACACCTGCGCAATGTATGTCGTGAGATTTTTTGCGACGTCTTTCTCCTCAAGCATGGGTCGCTCGGCGTCTTTGTCGGATGTATCACCGACAACCCCCGTTGCGTCTCCGATAATGAATACGACCTGATGCCCAAGGTCTTCAAAATCTTTGAGTTTCAGAAGCGGGATGGACCGCCCTATATGAAGGTTGGGGCTCGTGGGGTCAATTCCGAGTTTTATGCGGAGCCGTCTTCCGGAAAGCAATATTTTTTTTAACCCCTCGACTGAGGGTAACACCTCAGCCACACCACGCGTTAGTACCTGCTGTATTTTTTCTTCGTCTACCGAGACGCGGGCGAGGCTACCAAACATGCGCTTACTGTAGCATGCGGGCGTAGTCAAAATCGCGCCGTGGTACCATCGAATGGATGAAAAAAGTCCTTACTAAAGCCATAAAACACCGGCGCGAGCTATTGCTTGCTCTCGGCTCGGGGGTACTTTTGGTTGCGGGGCTTTCGATGATCTGGGCGGCATCGTTGAAAATCCCCGACGTAACATCACTTGAAACCCGGCGCGTTGAGCAGTCCACGAAAATTTACGACCGCACCGGGACAATTCTTCTTGATGACTTGTCTGACGACATCGCGCGTACACTTGTACCGCTGTCAGACATTTCCCCCCGCATACAAAGCGCTGCGATCGCAATAGAGGATGCCGACTTTTATTCCCATAACGGTATCCGCGTGACCTCTATCATTCGTGCGGTTCTTTCAAATATCCTGAAAATAGTTGGCCTCAACGACGGCTACACCCAGGGCGGCTCTACAATAACTCAACAGGTTATCAAAAACACACTTCTCGCATCCGGTGAAACGATTTTAGACAAGGTGGTACGAAAAATTAAAGAGTGGGTGCTTGCAACAAAGCTTGAGCAGGTCCTTTCGAAGGAAAAAATTCTGGAACTCTACCTTAACGAAACGCCCTGGGGTGGTCGCATCTACGGGGTTGAGGAGGCCGCGGGATCTTTTTTTGGTAAACATGCGAAGGACGTAACCCTTGCGGAAGCGGCGTATCTTGCGGCAATACCGCAGGCCCCGACATATTACTCGCCGTACGGTAACCACCGTGACGCGCTTGAGTCGAGAAAAAATCTGGTCCTGACGCGCATGCTTGAGTTGGGGCTTATCACGCAATCAGAATATGAAGAGGCCCGCATGGAAACCGTTGTGTTTGCACCCCAGGCGGTCTCGGGAATACGTGCCCCGCACTTTGTTTTTTACGTTCGTGAACAGTTGGAAAAAGAATACGGGAGGGACATGCTTGAAAGCTCGGGCTGGCGCGTGATAACAACGCTGGACGCCGAACTTGAAGCGAAGGCTGAAGAAATAGTGAAGGCGCGCGCCCTAGAAAACGCAAATAATTTTAACGCTTCCAACGCGGCGCTTGTTGCGATGGACCCGAAAACGGGAGACATCCTAACAATGGTTGGGTCGCGAGATTACTTTGACCCCGAAATAGACGGTGCCTACAACATTGCCCTTGCTGAACGCCAGCCAGGTTCCGCATTTAAACCGTTTGTCTATGCAGAGGCGTTTCGTAAGGGGTACACACCCGAAACAATTTTGTTTGACGCCGCAACACAGTTTTCCACCGCTTGTAGCCCCCACGATCTTTCAAGTGAAGCCCCCTGCTACTCCCCGGGGAACTACGACCTCACGTTCCGCGGGCCGATTTCAATACGAAACGCGCTCGCACAATCTATAAACGTTCCAGCAGTACAGGCGCTCTACCTCGTCGGCATTAACGACGCCATGCGCCTGGCGCAATCGCTTGGCATAACGACGCTCCGCGACCCGGCTCGATACGGACTTACTCTGGTTCTCGGCGGCGGAGAAGTGTCGCTTCTTGATATGACTTCCGCCTACAGCGTGTTTGCCGCAGAGGGAGTTAAAACCCCGCCCCGCGCAATACTACGAATTGAAGACCGCAACGGAAACGTTGTTAAAGAGTACCCGTCGGCCCCGCAACAGGTGCTCGAGGCGCATATCGCAAACGCCATATCCGATGTGCTTTCGGACAATGCTGCCCGGGCACCCGAGTTCGGTGTGGGGTCGGCCCTCTACTTCCCGGGGCGACATGTTGCTGCAAAAACGGGCACGACGAACGATTACCGGGACGCGTGGATTTTAGGGTACACACCGAACATCGTGGTTGGGTCATGGGCGGGCAACAACGACAACACCCCGATGGAAAAGCGCGTTGCCGGGTTTATTGTTGCGCCGATGTGGCATGAATTTCTTGATTTTGCTTTACAAAAATACCCCAATACGCCCTTCCCCGCGCCACCGTCACTTGCTGGCCCTAATCCGTATCTAAACGGCTCGTGGCTCGGAACGGACGGCTCCGCAC
>CAZMOI010000021.1:3151-10249 GCA_964568025.1 uncultured Candidatus Saccharibacteria bacterium | reverse complement strand
CCGCACACTCAATTCTTTACTGGGTGAACAAAGCAAACCCCACGGGACCAAGCCCCGCCAACCCGGCAACAGATCCGCAGTTCCCGTACTGGGAAGCGGCCGTTACCCGCTGGGTAACGCAAAACGGAACCCCCAATCGTTAGGGTTTATCTGATGTCCCTAACAAGACCCCTGGCTTTTGGATATTCAGCTACCAGCTCGTTTAATATTTTCCCTCGCGCAAGACGAATCGCGTTTTTTGCAACTGAAGAGACGCGGATAAAGGCGATCCCGTTTGAGAGGGATATGTCTTTTATGTTAACGGGTGCGCCGACCGAGGCCTGAACTGCTCGTGCTAGTGCTTTTTTAAGCGCGTCGTCCGGCGGAGTCATCCCGCGAAACCGGGAAAGAAAATCGGAAAGACGGTGCATACGCCTACCGATTCATCGGCATGACCAAGTACGTGAAGTGTTTATGAGGAACGTCAGTAATGACCATGGGGCGCCCGTGCCCCGCCACTGAGAACGCGACACTGTCTGATCCCACGACCGGCAACGCATCCATGATGTAGCGCGCATTAAAATTGATATCGATGTCTTCACCCTCAAGCTCTGCGGGGATTTTGTCATTAGTTTCCCCAACCGACGCGTTGAGTGCCTTAACAAAAAATTCTTTTTGGGATGGCTTAAGAGAGATGTGAACGTGGTTAAAGGAGTCCGTGAAGATCGCTATTTTTTTAAACGCGCGAACGGCGTCGTCCTTAAGACAGGTGGCGGAAGCAACAAAGTCGCGAGGGATAACCGCGTGGTAGTCGGGAAACGCGCCATCAATGGTGCGTGATGTGATGTGTCCGAACTCCCCAACAAAAGAGCACTGGTTTTCATCCACTTTAATTTCCACCTCACCCTCACCCTCTATCGCCCTAATGATGTCGGCAACGTTACGCGAAGGTATGAGCGTCGTCGGAAAGGTTGATTTTGATTTCACGGGGAGGCGAACCTCAGCAAGACGAAACGAGTCTGTTGCTGCGGCGACCAATTCACCCTTTTCAAGAGAAATCGCAACGGAGGAAAGTTCCGGTTTCACACTTGAAAGTGAGGAGGAAAACGCGGCCGCCCTGAGCGCAACAACAAAGTCCCTGGTGGGAATAGAAGCTGACCCCGCCTTACCAACCCTCACCTGCGGAATAGTGGGAAATTCAGCGTGATCGACGGTGGAAATGGACGTCTTACCACGCTCACCCTCGATAAGGAGGGAGTTGCCGGAAATCTCTAGTGTTAGTTTCTGGTCCCCCAATGCTGAAACGGTTTGAGAAAGAACTGCAGCCGGGACAGCGGCGACCCCCTGGCGGAGTACCTTTGCCTTGATCACCACCTCCACACTAAGATCGAGGTTTGTTGCCCGAAGGAGAGCCCGCCCCTCTTCGACAACGAACACTACACATCCAAGAACCGGGAGGGAAAGGTTTTTATTGGAGACCCTTGAAGAAATAGAAACGGCCCGTTCTAAGTTTTCTCTTAAGATTTCTATTTTCATAAAGAGTTATTAAAGATATTCTTATATTAATGGTCTGTGGATATTGGGGAAAGTAGGTTTTGTGCCCGCGCCAAGCCGTTTTTTTCCTGGCGCCCGGTGCGCGTAGGTGCTGTAAACGTGCGGACGAGCTGTGTATTACGATTTGTTTTTTTATAGTTCATGGTTTGTTTTTTCTTTTCCACCCCGAGGTAAAAGTTATCTACAGCTACTTCAACATCCCCCGTATCTCGTCCACCTGAGTTTTCAACTCGTCATCCGCCGACATATCCCCACGCACCTTCTCGCACGCGTGTATGACGGTTGTGTGGTCGCGCCCGCCGAACACAGACCCGATTGCCGGGTAGGAGAGGTGAAAGTCTTCGCGGAGAATGTACATGATGATTTGGCGCGGGCGAACGATTTCTCGGCGGCGCGTTTTTGCGTACATCGAGGCCTCGTCGATGTTATAAAACTCCGCAATCTTTGCGATTACGTGCTTGACGGAAACTGTGCGTTTCGGTCGGGCGGTTGTCTTTATGAGATCCCGTATCTGATCTTCAGAAAGGTCCCCTTTGAGCTGTATCTGGCAGAGAATACTATTGAGCATCCCTTCTATTTCCCGAATGTTCCCCGGCACCGCAAGGGAGAGCCCCTCAATGGTTGCGTCAGAGAAGTGCAGATTCATCGACTCAGCCTTGGTTTTTATGATGGCCATGCGCGACTCATGGTCGGGCTCGTTTATTGCGACTGCCATCCCCGCCACAAAGCGGGACTTAAGGCGCTCGGTTATGTCAGGTATCAGGTTCGGATGTTTGTCTGAAGAGCACACAATCTGCTTGTTCGCGTCATGGAGCGTATTAAACAAATGAAAAAATTCCTCCTGGATTGTTCCCTTTTTAGAGAAGAACTGGATGTCGTCCATAACAAGAACGTCGTACCCGCGGTACTTCTCTTTAAATTGTGGGATGGTCCTGCTGTTTAAGGCGTTCATGAATTCAAACCCAAACCGCTCGGCGGTCAGGTAGAAAACCTTTTTTGAGGGAAAAAGTTTTTTTATATGATTCCCCACAGCCTGGATCAGGTGCGTTTTTCCTCGCCCCGTTTCTCCGTATACAAAAAGCGGGTTGTATGCGATGCCGGGATTTTTAACCACAACGTGTGCCGCGGTGTGGGCGAGTTCGTTGAACGGGCCTACAACAAACGTGTCGAACGTGTAGCGGGGGTTTAGGTTGTCGGACCGGTTTACAAAGTATTCAGACAAAGGCAACTCCGACTCGGAACGAGGCTCGAGAACAACCTTTTCGGGGACCCTGCGCGGGCTTTCTTTTGAAACGATATATTCCACTCCGCGGATAGTGTCAACAAACCCGCGGAGGGTTTTTAACACAAGCTTCCCGAAGCGCTCCGACACCCACTCCTTGGACAGCTGATTGGGGACCCCGACAATTACAACCCCGTTGTCGATTCTGACAATGTGGGTTTCGGTAAACCACATCTTGAAACTTGCTGGTGAAATAGAGAGCTCGATGTTCGTAAGCGTGTTTTCCCACAACTGTTTAGTATCAAGCTCCATGAAGAGGTCATTATGGCGCATGTGTACAATTCGGCAAACTTGTGGAAACGCCACATGAGTGGTACTAACGTGTGGATTTCCTGTGTATAAGTACGAGGGAAGCCGATGCCACGAAATAGCTGTACAGAGCTCTTTTTTTCGGGTATAGTGCGACGTACATGAAAAGAAGATACCAGCCCAAAAAACGAAAGCGCAAGACAACTCACGGCTTTTTGGTTCGAAAGCAAACAACCAGTGGAAGAAAGGTCCTTCTTGCGCGTCGCCGTAAGGGGCGCAAGCGACTCTCGGTCTAAAACCATGCTCTCTAAGACGGAGCGCCTCTCGCGCACGTCCCTCTCAGACCTACGGGGGCCCTCTAAGCGCTTTGCGTACGGGTCTTTTCGGCTCACTCGAGCCCCGGCCACGAAGGGGGCGGTTGTTGCACAGAAAAAAATATTTAAGACCGCGGTTTTGAGAAATGCGGTTCGCCGGAAAACCCTGGCAGCTTTGCGGAAAATCTTCCGTACGGGCGCATTGGGAGGCGGGGTTGTAGTGTACCTCTCTCGAGAGGCAGGAGCGGCATCGTCACAGGAAATAGAGATGTCGCTCAGGAAGGCATTACGGGCCTCCCGCGACTGACAGTCGGACACGCCCCTGCTACAATGCCCCGATGATGGATCTTTTCAACAACCTTGTGTACCAGCCGATTTACAACGCGCTCGCGTTTATCCTTTCGGTTATACCGGCCGCGGACGTAGGGTTTGCAATAATTATTCTCACAGTAGTCATTCGCCTCTGCCTCTTCCCTCTTTCATGGACCGCAATAAAAACGCAGATGGTCATGCGTGAACTGGAGCCCAAACTCCGCGATATACGTGAGACCCAGAAAGAAAATAAAGAAGAATTAGCCCGCCAGACAATGGCGCTTTTCAAAAATCACAAAATTAATCCGTTTGCGAGCTTCTTCCTCATCCTCATTCAGCTCCCGGTGATTATCGGTCTGTACCTGGTATTAATGAATGAAGGCAAGGGAATTTCTTTTGACCCAAGCCTTTTGTATTCGTTTATCCACCCACCCGAAACCCCGTCGCTCCTTTTCCTGGGTCTTATAGACCTTACCGGTAAAAGCGCCATACTTGCCGCGATTGTTGCCGGGACGCAGTACCTTTTTGCACGACTTATGAAACCTCCGGAGACCCCTAAAAAAGAAGGAGCCCAGCCGTCGTTCCAGGAAGATTTGCAAAAAAGCATGAGCCTTCAGATGCTCTACGTGTTCCCCATCATACTGGGCATCGTTGCGTACGCGACGTCAGCCGCTATTGCACTCTACTTTATTGTGAGCAATACTTTCTCAATCGGACAGGAGCTTTTTGTCCGCCGAATGCATGGAAAACGATAAGATAACAGCTCTCGTTAGGGAACTTTGCAGTAAACTCGGCGCGGTCGTTGATGACGTCACCGTTTCAGAGGAAGCGGGACACGTTTTGTTTACCGTTCATACAAAAGACTCCGGCGTCCTTATCGGTTCGCGTGGGGACACGCTCTCGGCGCTCAATCATGTTGTTAAAAAGGCCCTCGAAAAACAAGGAGTCCCCGACGAATCACTTCGATTTACCGTTGACGTGAACGGCTATCACCTGAAACACATGAAAATGCTTGAGGGGCAGGCAAAAATACTTGCTGAGCGCGCACGAACATTTAAATACGACGTTGAAATGAGCCCCATGACCGCATATGACCGCATGATAGTGCACGCGGCTCTCTCAGGCGCACCAAACGTCCGCACGGAATCCTCAGGCGAGGGGCGCATGCGCCACGTGACTATCAAATACGTGGAAGAAACTCCCGCACCCTAATAACTAAGGAAGCTTCAAAAGCCAAAGCGACAAGTCGCCCTTGTCCATAAAAGCGGCGTACGACCCGTCGGGCGAAACGCTCGGCCTCCACATATCAATTGTTCGCCCAGCATCAAGATCGAGATTACTGACCAGAGTTGCGGTTCCTCGCATCGGATTGATAACCCAGGCCCTGTCGCTAAAATTCTGCACACCCATATACCACCCCTCCGGCGAAGTAAGAGTAACTCCCGCGGACACTCCGCAGAAAAGCAGGGGGGTTGTTCCTCGGAACCACGCGCACTTGTCTGCAATAGCATCTACCTGCGTAGGATACGAACGGGATTCCTCGGTATCAAAAACCGCCAAGTTATTCCCCGAACTGTATGCAATATAACGCCCCTCGGGGTGCGGAAGTGCGGAAAGCCCGCGGGTGCTCCCAAGGACCCTTTCTAGTTCTTGCTCAGGCCCCACCTTGTAAAGAAAGCCGTCTACAGACGACGCTGCAGTCAGAACATAAAGAGCGTTGTCTGTCGATACAGTGCGCCAGGAGCGAAGCGACGAAGAAAAAATAGTTTCGGATGCGCCACTCTCAATATTTACGCGGTCGATCAACGTCCCTCTGCCAGTTTTCTGCACGCGTAGGATCTCCCCCTCTTTTGCAGATGCGTGTATTTCTTCGGCCTCGTCTAAAAACCTGCCCGTAAGTGACTGATCGGGGGTCGATGAAGCGAGCGTCGCCAGAAAATTGCGAACTTCACCGCCCACCCCGGCGTATTGCATAACAAAAGAGTTGTTGGCGAGCCACACAATAGAAAATGCGCCCGGGATAGTTGTGTTAGAGACGCGGGTTGTTTTAAACGAGTCGTAGGGTGTATCAAAAACGTGCCCCGTTTCTCGCTCTATATATCGAAGTACTCTCCCTTCTCTAAACGTGAACCCAGAAGTAGGCTTCGCTGTTACTTGTCGAAGTGCGGGTGTGGGGCCGTCGTTCTCAGGGTCACCGTCTTGTTCTTGCTCGGGGGTTGGCCTTGGCGTGGTTCCGAACGGAAATAACGAAGAGAAAAAGGACTCGCTCGGGCTTTGTGCCCCCTCACCCGAAGACTCAAAAAGAGAAGCGAACCACAAAAGTCCAGCAACGATAGCAATTATTGCGAGGACGATAACGGCAAAGATAAGTGCTTGGCGATCTATTTTCATAATCAGTCCGTAGAGACACAGTCACCGCCAGCACACACGTACCTTTCTTGCCCCGCCCCGCCCAAGCAACCGTTTTCCGGTCTTTCCGTCAGAGCCGTGGTACTTCCTGGGATGGCGCACTTCAGAAGCGCACTGCTACCATCCACGCAGGTCGGGCGGGTGCTTTGGAGACAGGCCCCAACGGGGAGGGTGTATCCGACGGGCGCGCCCGGCGTCGTCTGTGTTTGTGAACCACTCGAAGTACTGTTTGTTGTGTCGGCTGTTTGCAGGTCGGGCCGCGGTGAACACACGTCGTCCGAGGGGGTATTCGTAAGCGCGGTTATCTGTATAAGGCAGGGGTTGATAACGTTAAGGATAATTACCACTGTAATCAAAAGGAGTAGTCCCGTTAATGCCCCACGAATCCTATCAAGCCCGTTTTTCTTTCCGCCGGTTGCTTCGGATGTCATATATTCAAACCCTCCGAATACGAGCATCATGACCGCTAAAATCCCACCAATAGATATAGAAATATCAAAAATCCGGTTTACATATTCGGCAAAGGTAAGAGTGTCGTCATACGTGCCGTCACTTTCGGAAACCCCCGGCAGGGGGACGATCGGCAAAAACTCGGTATCAGCCAATGCCACTCCGGTCGTAAAAACGGCGCTGATGAAAAGGATGGTAACGAGTAGCAAAATTTGCCGCATAGTAATCAGTTGAGCAATATAGTAAATACCGTTCCGGCCACTTCAAATATACTTCCTTTTTTCTCCCCCCGGACGCTCACACGGTAGGTTGCTTCACTCGCAGTATTCCTTCGCAGTGTAATCGTATCCGTATTTGAAGTAAGGTCAATGGCGCTTCCGTTTAATAGCCACGAAAAGGAAATTAGCGAGGGGTTTTCAAAGAAAAAGGGAACCGCACGAACAGTCATTTCTTCTCCTCGAAAGGGAGCGGAGCCTCGCATTGCGCCGGTGTACCACGTGCCAACAAGCGGGCGTTCCTCGTACACCACAATACGCGGAGAGGCGTGCG
>CAZMOI010000021.1:0-3136 GCA_964568025.1 uncultured Candidatus Saccharibacteria bacterium | reverse complement strand
CTTTGCAGCGACCGCCCTGTCAGAGGTAGATACCAGAACTGATACGGTAGTTGAATAGCGATATCGTTCCGCCGGTATAACCGCAGAGTATCTCCCTACGCCGGAAATCGCGGGGATTTTTTTATCATCGACATACCATTCATACACAAGGGCGGCTTTGTCTGGCGCGCCGTCGCCCAGTTGGGGGATGGCCTCTAGTCGTATTGTGCTGTCACCGTTCGGGTACGGGCGTCCCGGGTATCCTGGGGGCGTGTGCGTCCCCCCCTCCCAAAGAAGATCCACAGAAGCAGAAACTAGTACATACTGCGCCCTCCCCCGTTCTCGACCACTAGGATCAATAAGAGTCACCGACACCACCTTTTCTAACCCCGCCGCAGCACTCGACACTGAGATACGGTTAAGATCCATTGCTTCGCCCAACACATCCCCATCGACATCCCACCGGTAGGTGTAAACCCCTACGGGGACAGCCGCGGTCGCTTTCATGCTTACGACCTCTCCCGGGCGCGGGTACGAGGGGGTAGCGGTCAATACAATCCGGATAGTTTCTGTGGGTATAACGGCTGCAAACGCCGAAGGGGCCAGAGCGCATACCAGAATCAACGTAACAAGGGCGCGCATACCAGGTCATTATATAGCCCCTTATGGTTGTCCCTCGCGCAGTTCACGTTCTCGCTCGATGGCAAGAAGCTGGGACGGGTCGGAGGTTATGATTTGGTCCTCGGTATAAGAGGCAATAATTTTTATTGAAACGTGCTTTAGGCCGGCAAAGAAAATCCCCTCCCCCACATTCGACTCCAAAAGCAGGTATTTCTCCTCGTCGGTAAGATTAAAGGTTTTTTGCACCATATCAATAGACGTGGGGGACTGTTTCAATAGAAGTTGAATCGACGAGTTAGTAAGCATCGGCGTTCCGTATGGACTTTTCAGAAAGTCTTCAACGTCTTGCGTAATTGTTGCAAGACCCAGGTAGTACTTGCGCCCGCGCTTTGCCATTGAATAGAGGAAGGATGCCGTATCATCGGACTTCATCATCCACCAGGCCTCGTCGATAACCAAAAGGCGCTTCTTGAGCTCTTTTCGTATCGCATTCCATATAAAGTGCGTCACGATATACATAGCGACGGGCTTCAACTCGTCCTCCATGTTTCGGACGGAAAACGCAATAAACTTTTTGTTAATGTCGACGTTTGTAGGGCGGTTTATGAAACCCGACCACGTGCCCTTGGTGTATTTCGAAAGTCGTTGCACTAAAGACTCCGAACCTTCCATTCCGGCGAGTACCAACTCGAAGTCGGACAACAAGGGCGGTTCCATATTCGCAAAGTCGTTTGCGCCGGTGATATCCTTGAGCGCATACGTTTCCGTTATCGCCCGGTCGATAATTGCGTCCTCCTCCGGCGTTAAGTTGCCCAACATCAACCGGAAGAGCCCCACTAAGTTGATGATGTTCGAACGCAATACGTCCGCAGGCGACTCGTCTTCTCGCGGGGTCGGCAGGTCAAACGGATTGATGTGATTATCGGAAGTGAGCGAGATGTTGAAGAACCTCCCCCCGACCGCATTTGCCAAGTATTCGTACTCACTCTCCGGGTCAATAACAATGACGTCGGTGTCAAACATCAGCGAGCGTAATATTTCGAGCTTCATTGCGTACGATTTTCCTGAGCCCGATTTTGCAAATACGACGGAGTTGTAGTTTTCGAGTGAGAAACGGTCGAAGAGTACCAAAGAAGAGTTGTGGTAGTTAATTCCGAACAAAATGCCCTTCTCTGAGGTGAGATCAAACGATACAAACGGGAAAAATGACGAAAGAGGCGACGAGTTCATTTTTGAATTTACCTCAAGCAAGTCCTCGTTGGTGGGCATCACACTACGAAAACCCTGCTCCTGTTGGAACAGTGCAGGCTTTATATAAATGAGGCGCGAATCGAGCATGCCGCGCACTTCCGATTCGGTTTTGTTCAACTCTTCTTGTGTGTCGCCGTAGATAGATATGTAGAGTCCGACGTCGAAAATGCGTTCCTGTGCCTGCTGCAGTTGATCGCGTAGCCCCTCGATGTCGCTGTGCGCGGTATCCAAAACCGGATCGCGCACCATGCCCTTCTCCTCGCGTGTCATGATTTGACTTTCGACCTCCGCAACGCGTTTTTGAAACTTACGAAGCATGTCGGAGCTGTCGACCGGGTGAATAAATATAGAAACATCAAACACCCGGTCCAGATCGATAAGCGGGGCAAGCCAACTGTCTGAAAGGAAGCGCGGATACGAAATGACGTAAAACGTGCGGACTAGTTTGTCGCCCAAAGAAAGTTCTCGCGGGGTTATTTGAAGCGCAGAAGGAGCAATAATGTCGGCAAAGTCGAGCTTTGCCGCTTCGTAAATGTCTTTAGGAAGAAACGGCGTCAGCTCCGGCTTTGCCTCTTTGCGCTTTCCTGTCAGTAGGTCGAGTAAGTTCATACTATTTTATTTCGGGTACCTGCTCCTGCTGTATTGGCTTGTCTAATTCCCCGGGGTTCAATTGTTTATAGAGAAGTTCAACAACCTCTTCGGTGCCTAAACTCACGGTCCGCACTCCGCACCCGCTCAAGCCGTTCATTACCACAGACACACGTTGTTCAAGCTGCGCCTTATGCTCCTCAAAACCAAGAGTTTTATTCTCTCTTCTTGCGATTAAGTCCCCCGCGCCAAACAGACTTGCCTCAACATCTTTTCGCAGACTTAGCATCGGCGGGGTGTATGAAATTGCCACGAAAAAGCGCTTGGACATTATATTTGCCTGTTCGGTAAATGTTTTTATAAACTCTATGTATTCCCGAACCTGTATTTTCATCAACTCCTCCGTTTGTGCGGTAAGGCGTTCTTCTAAAAGACCAATATAGGGTCGAATGTCGAGTTTCCGTGATTGAGCAAAAATTTGGATTGGAAAATCCAGCGAGTTAAGAAAGCTTTGAAACTGAAGGAGTGTTGCCTGCTGCTCGTCACGGGATTTAAGTGCAAAGTTTATGGAAGATGCCAGAAGCACGCTTACGTACACGTTGTTTTTAAGAATCATTACCCCGCCACGCACCTCCTTAACCGGGACAAATTCTTGTGCCGCGGCAGTTTTTTGTTTCTTAAGTGTAGCCATGTTCCT
>CAZMOI010000020.1:6098-13752 GCA_964568025.1 uncultured Candidatus Saccharibacteria bacterium | reverse complement strand
TGTCCATCGGGTGCGGCTTTCGCCATTCCCTTAGGCCCGACTAACCCTTGGCTGATCATCAGTGCCAAGGAAACCTCATTCTTTCGGCGTGTGGGGTTCTCACCCACATTGTGGTTACTTGTGCCGGCATTCTCACTTCCAAACGCTCCAGGTTGGGTCACCCCTTACCCTTCATTGCGGATTAGAACGCTCTCCTACCAATTGCAGAGGACGGATCCTCTGCCATTCCTCAGTTTCGGTATCGTATTTAGCCCCGATTATCTTCGGCGCAGAAATTCTCGATGAGTGAGCTGTTACGCTTTCTTTAAATGGTGGCTGCTTCTAAGCCAACATCCTCACTGTCTTAGAACTTCAACTTCCTTAAGTTGCACTCAATACGAATTTAGGGACCTTAACTTGAGATCTAGGCTCTTCCCTTCTCGACCGATGGACCTTAGCGCCCATAGTCTAACTGCCTGATAATTACCTGCCGGTATTCGGAGTTTGATAGGGTCAACGAGATTGCTCCCTATTTGACCCTTCCAGTGCTCTACCCCCGGAGGATACATCAGACGCCAGCCCAAAAGCTGTTTCGGAGAGAACCAGCTATTACCAGGTTCGATAAGCTTTTCACTCCTTGTCACAAGTCATCCCAAGGCGTTGTACGACCAACGGGTTCGGGCCTCCCCCAACCTTTCGGTTGGGTTCACCCTGCTCATGACAAGCTCACCTGGCTTCGGGTCTTACGCACGCGACAAACGCGCTATTCACACTCGGTTTCCCTTCGGCTCCGGGGATGTGCCCCCTTAGCCCGCCGTGTGCGTAAACTCGCCGGCTCATTCTTCAATAGGCACGCCGTCGAGGAATAAATCCTCTTCGACTCTTTGTAGATGTATGGTTTCAGAACTATTTCACTGCCCTTCCGGGCTACTTTTCACCTTTCCCTCACGGTACTGGTTCACTATCGATCTCCAGGAATATTTAGCCTTGCCGGTTAGTTCCGGCAGATTCACTCAAGCTATTCGTGTCTCGAGTTACTCAAGATCGACGGCAAAGAAGTGACATTCATTTCGAATACGGGACTATTACCCTCTAGGGTTCTGCTTCCCAGCAGATTCTTCTATAAATGTCATTGATGACTTCTCTTCCATAAAATGGAACGCCGTCGCCTTACAACCCCCGCCACACTTTACGCACTAACTTCAGCTGATTTGAAATCGAGATTAAATCTCAAAATCTGATCGACTCAATTACTGCACAAAGTGTGACGGGTTTGGGCTCCTTCCGTTTCGCTCGCCGCTACTAAGGAAATTCCAGAATCCCGGTCCCTGGACAAATAAATTTGTTCAGAGACCGAGATGTTCTATTGGTCTCTTTTCCTCTCGGTACTGAGATGTTTCACTTCCCGAGGTTCGCTCCCGTACAACCCTGTACGGATCTCTTACGATGTAAGAGGGGTTTCCCCATTCGGACATTTCCGGATCGAAGCTTGCTCGTCAGCTCCCCGGAACTTTTCGCAGACGTGCTGCGTCCTTCATCGCTTTCTGGAGTCTAGGCATCCACCATACACCCTTCAAACTTCCGCGAGGAAGCTTGAAAACCACATAACGATTCAATTGCTCTTGCGAGCAACTGTCTTTTGTTTATGCTCGATGTTCTCTTTATGACGTATTTAGTTGTCAACGAACTTGTTTACGAGGGAACAAAAAAGGCCGCTGTCGCGGCCACCGTACGGAACATGTATTGCTCCGTTAGCGCCGCATTGTGCCTTTGGTGTTCGTACTCATAAACGTCTGCGTAGTATATGCCTCGCCCTAGGCAAAGTCAAGAAATAGAGCCCTGGTGAGCCCCTAAATAGGGACCAAAAATGAAAACGGCTTAAATAAAGGCTATTTCAGGAGCGGCCCTTAGGCGGCCTTCTGTCTATCCCCAGCTTTTCCCCTCTTTTCTGCTGTCTTAAAAATGCGTGTCTTGAGGAGGTGGAGGGAACATTTCTGCGCGGCGTGCGGCAACCATTTGTATAGTGCTTCTCACTATCGGCAATGCATATCCGTTCTCTTCAAGCGTGGGAACAAGCTCTATGAGCCGTTTAATCGCGGAATGGAAAATACCCTCTGTCCACCCTACGGTTCCGTTGACTACGTCCTGGTAAGTATTTGCTTTTTCAATTTGCAGCATGAGTACGGTGTGTTATAAGAAGCCGAACTCGTCATCGCGTTCGGGTAGAGGCGGTTTATCTCCGCGCGTTTCTTTTTCGAGAAGGTGTCGACGATACAGAACGTCCGCCGCCCATGCATCAAGATCTTCAAGGCTATGTCCGAACGTATCGTCATCCAATTCCAAACCCTCAGGAGTGATTTTAAGACCCATATGTAGGACACAGTACGCCCCTCTCTTCTTCATGTCAAAAAAACGCTCCGGGTGTCCGGAGCGTTTTTGAAAGCCAATGAAAAGCTGATTAACGGTTCGCCATGTCCGAGCGAACTTTTTCGATAGCACGTGCTGCAGCTTCCTGACCGCCCAAGCCAAATGCAAGGCCAAGCGCAAGTGAGATTGCAACAACGATACCGGTGAAAAGAGTTTGGACGAACGCGGATGCGACCTGCAACTGCGAGAGAACCGCGAGGATCGTAAAGATCCACACTGCCCAGCTTGCAATCGAGCCTGCCATTCCTGCGCCTGAAACGCCTGCAGCTTTTGCTGCACCGCCGACGATGTTCTTTGCAACCTTTGCCACAACTGCGCCGACGATCAAGATGAGCGCCGCGACAATGACTTGCGGGAGATATGCAAGAACTACGTTCTGGAGGAAGACGTTAACTTGTGTGAGCCCCAAGACTTCGAGAGACGCCATGAGGAACACAATGATGAAGAACCACTGCACCAACATGCCGAGGAACGCACCGGAGTTCATAGTGAATCCTGCGCGTTCAACTGCATCGTTGAGTCCGGTGTTCTTGAGCATTGCATCAAGCTTCACCGACTTCACGAGCTGGTCGATGATGCGAGCAAGTGCCGCTCCTACGAGCCAGCCCAAGACGAAGATAATGAGAGCAACGATAACGTTCGGGACAAACGCGACCAACCCGAGCCAGAGGTTCTGGAACGAGGCAGTCAAAACGTCAGCCCATGTTTGAATAAGCATAAGGTCTGTTTCGATAATTAAAATAAATAAGAGATACGCTTTTGGCTTTGCCTGCCTCCGCAGGTACCTTACGCCGAGGTATTACAGGCGTAGGGCGTGCCTGACCTAAATGGTAGCACCTTACAGGGCCGTTTTACCCAGCTCTGTGAATTGTCGACGGCTCAACTAAGCCGTTATTTGCTTAGACTCGCCCTATAACCGCCTTGTGCGAGTAGTCGAATACGTCACGAAGTAGGCGGTCATTGGCAACCAGACGACTCTTATACTCCCCCGTCTCCAGTACTGCGTAGCGAAGCGGTATGGCGGCAAGCGTTTCTATTCTCCGCACCGCGCGCCCGATAGAAGGATGCTTAGGACGACGCGTAACAATCAAAAGATCCAGAGGTGAGCGCGAGTCACGAACTAAAATTCCGGTCACGATAACCAAGGATGTACCGGAAACACCGCGAAAGGCGCCCGTGATTGTTTTGTCGTTTGGCAAAGTTGTTTCTTCAAGAAATACTTTCAACGCCTCCCCGTGCGGGTGGGCTTCGGCATAACTATAAAAAACTTTCTTACCTTGCGATTTTCGAACGAGAAGTTTTGTCTTAACGAGTTTTTTTAACTCAATGTCGGCGCTGCGTTTTGATATGCCAATCGCTGATGCGACGTCAGCGCTCTCATACCGAAGTGTCGGTTGAAGAGCAAAAAACTTTATAAGGCGAAGACGGGAGGGAGAAGCGAGAAGCTTTGAGAGGTCTTTGAACATTACATACATTGTACCGTCGCTTCCGGAAAATCAAAAAACGCCCATTTGGGCGTTTTTTGTATTGTAAGACCGAGAGTTGAATTTATGACAATTCGACCTTTCCACCCGCTTTCTCGATTTCTGCCTTGAGCGCGTCTGCGTCCTCCTTCTTCATGCCCTCTTTGAGCATAGCAGGAGCACCGTCGACAAGGTCCTTTGCTTCTTTAAGACCGAGGCCCATCTTTTCTTTTACGATTTTGATGACGCCGATCTTCTGGTCGCCGCCGGAAACAAGTTTGACGTTGAACGTCGACTTCGCTTCAGCCGCGTCACCCGCGCCTGCCGCCGGAGCCGCTGCAACCGCTGTTGCAGATACACCCCACTTCTCTTCGATTGCTTTGACGAGATCGTTCAATTCAAGAACGCTCATCTTTTCAACTGCTTCAATAATCTGATTTTTATCCATAGTTAATTAGTTACTTGCCCCTCGCGCGAACGCTCGGGATTAAGAAAATAATAGTCGCATTCGCTCCTTTATTTTCTAAACCCCCTGCTTCTTTGCCACTTCGCTTATTGCGATTGCAAAGCGCTGAATCGGGGAATTGATAACGTTGACGAACATACCGCGGAGCTGTTGAGCCGGCGGGATAGTTGCGATGCCTTTTGTTGCATCAAGTGAAAGGAACGCTCCTTCCAAAAGCCCTCCGAGAAGCGAAAGCTTGCCGGCGAACTTTTTGATAAACGCCTGTACGCCGCGTGCGGGCGCCGTCAGGTCATCCCCTTCTTTAAGGTAGACAAAGGCGATCTCGCCCGGCAATTCCGGCATGTCGCCGGAAAGGCCTTTTTCAGAAAGTGCTTTCTTAAAAAGCGTTTTCTTAACGACCGTGTACTTCACACCTTCCTTTTTCAAGGAACCGCGCAATTCGTTAACTTCAGCGACCGTAAGGCCCTTGAAACCGACGAAAACGGCTGATGTCGTTTTTGCGAGAGCGTCTTGTGCGCTCTTTAGAAGTGTTGCTTTCTTTGCTTTTGTAATTGCCATATGTGTTTTGGGTTCTCTCTTATAAAAGAAAACCCGTGTTGGCACGGGCTGGGTAAAGGATTCGACCTATACCTTTTCGACTTCGGCAGGCGCCCGGTTTTTTACCTTAGGCATTATCCCGTTTGGGACCAGCTGTCTCCAGTCGTGCTGGAAGTGATACTACCACGCCCCTGTATACGGGTGCAACTTAGTTGGTTCCGGCAAACGTTAAGATTACGAAGCTCACAATGATGATGAGGGAAAACCCGAGAAGGAACCTAAAGAATTCCGAATTCATCATAGCGCTATGGAAGCTTGTCTATCTCGTCCCCAATGCGCCCCATAAGTTCGACGTTGTTTTTCGTACGGGCAAGAGTTAAAGCTTTTTCAAGCCAGATGCGCGCATTTGCGGTGTCTCCCCTATCCCGATACTCAAGCCCCGTAAGGATAAGAAAGTCGGGATTTTCCGGAAACTGCTTTGCGGCTTGTTTCAAAATATCTACCCCGGCAAATGTAGTCGTTTTGTAGGAATATTTATAGAGCTGATGCAACTCAAGATATGGGATTTCTGATGCGGGGTTTATCTGAATTGACTGCTTGAAGTAGCTTTCGGCTTTCGGAAAATCGCGAAGTGTGAAGTGGTAGAGCTTTCCTAAGTTGTCATAGGACACTGTGCCCTCGGGCATGACCTTCGTAAGAAATTCCCAAATCAAACGAGCGCCCTCGTAGTCGTTTGCGCTGTGATATGTAATCGCAAGATCAAGCCACTTTGCACCCTGAGTCGCATCTGCTTTTAAGTCAGCCGAAAGCGTATCGCGGTTCCCGCGCAGAATCTTTTTTGCTTCTTCCGGTAAGTCTCCAGAAAATACAATCGCACGATCAAGATTCGGCATTATCGATTCCAACTCTCCGACGGGAATCTCTTCAATAGTGTAGCCGTTACCCTGTATGACATTCCCTCCTCCTTCTGCTTCAGGCGCGGGATTGTTGGGGAGTATCTTTTCCCACTGTCCGGGTGCAAAAATGTAGGACGCTCCAACAAGAACGGCAAGCGCGAGGACCAGCCCGCTAAGTAGCAAGAATTTTTTGAATGATTTTTTTGGAACTGAAGGTGTGTTTTCCATGCGGATATTGTACGGCACACCCTGTAAATACAAAAACCCCGCCTTACGGCGGGGTTTTTGCTGCTATCCCTTTCTGATAGCTACGGGCTAATCAATCAAGATTAGTTACCGCGGGTCTGGATCAAGCCGTTTGAAGGCAAGCCCGGGACGCCGAAGCCACCTGTCCAGTCGAGGTCCGTGCGGACCGGAGTGGTAGTGGTGTTCGGAGACCAGATGAGGGCGTTACCAAGGCCTGCTGCTGCTGCCTGACACAACGGGTTAACCGTAGCGCCGGAAGCACCGCAGCCTACAAAGGCTGTTGAACCACGGAGAGTCGTCGTAACCGACGATCCTGAGACAACTCCAGCGACCGATCCGCGTACTTCGAAGTAGCGAGTCTGGCCTGCCGGAACCTGAACCGCAGTATCAGCTGAGCCGTTGTTTGCAACGAATTCGATGTTAGTTGCGCTTGAAGCCCAAGCAGACATCGAGTTTGCAGCTGCCCACAAACCGCCGGTCTGCACGCCGGAAATCGGCTGCGAGTAACCGGAGTCAGTGAAGCCGTAGACCGAGACGTTCGACAAGGTGACCGAAGTCGTCGCAAAGAGGAAGTTGAATTCCGTAAGCGAGATCGGACCTGCTGCGTCAGCAGTCACTTTGAACCGCATGAGGCGGCCGTCATTGACGCCAGTCGAGGAGAGCGTATCAAGAGCGAGCGTAGGATAGCTCTTCAAGATGCGTACACCTGCAACTGCGCTCGAGCCGGTTACGTTGATGGTGTTACCCGAGTCAACGCCGGTTCCCTGCGTGTTAGTGCTGTTCGTGTCTACGTCAATCGCGAGCAAGTGACCTGAGAAGGTAACTGCCTGTGAAGTGCCGATAGATGCGAGCTGCGCCTTGACCGTCAAGGTCTTGTCAGTGTCTTTCGGCAAGAGAACCGAAGACATAAGGGTTGAAGTTCCAGTGGTCTGAGAACCAACGAAGGTTGCCTCACCTACTTTGACTGCGCCATCGTAGATAGAGACCTTTACCAAGTCACCCGGAGCGGATGACGCGGTGTTCGTAAGTGCAAGACCGATTCTCTGCAAGTTCACCGCTTCGTTAGTTGCGCGGAACTTGAGTGCACCGATAGTTACTTCAGATGCGCCACCTGCAGCAACGAGGCTGTACGAAGGTGAGGAAGCATCAGTCGTAACCGTAGTGGAGCCAGCACCGATAGTAACGGTGATAGCTGCGTCAGAAGAATCAGCACCGGTGATAGACGTACCCGACGTAGCGCCTGTGAATGTGAAGGCAGATGCTGCCTGCGTATCCCAGATGAACGTAGAGTTGTTGTGAGCACCAGATGCGATGTTACAGCGCATACCCACAGTCTTCACCGTACCCTTAGCAACCGTTACCGGGTTGTCGAGGGTGATAGTACCGGAGAAGAACGGGTTCGAAGACGTTGCTGTCGAAGATGATGGGTTAAGCGAGTTTGAACCTGTGTTCAACGCGTTTGAGCCATCGAAGATCTGGCAGGAAGTCAACATAGACTCATCGCCAGCGAATGAACCGCCACCGATAAGCTGTACCGGAACAGATGCGAAGCGGATGTCCTCACCCGACTGTGATGCATCGAACTGGTAGTTCACCATGAGTACCGACGTTCCGCCCGGAGTCATCGTTTGCGATGCCGG
>CAZMOI010000020.1:2242-6088 GCA_964568025.1 uncultured Candidatus Saccharibacteria bacterium | reverse complement strand
GCCGGAGAAGAAGCGCGGCCTACTGAGACTGATCCTGCGCGGATCGTCATGGTGTTCAAGCTGAACGAAGTCTGCGAGATAGTGATCGTGTTACCAGTCGTCTCGCCGCGGACGTTAGTCCAGGTAGACGGGTTGGTAGAAACGACGTATGTCGCATTGTTCGAAGCGTTTGAATCCACTTTACCGAGAAGCTTGTAGACTTTCTTACCAGTCTTGAAGGTAACGGTGTCAGTGAAGGTCAAAGAACCACCGTTTGAAGCAGAAGCCGGGAGGTCAACAGGACCCGCAACGACAGAGCCGTTTTCATCAACCAACGTAACGTTGGTGAGGCGGCTTGCGCCGGAAGTCGTAGCGACCTGGAAGGTCATCTGCTGAACAGTGATAGCCTCGCCCTTGATATCAACTTCGAATGCGCCCAAAGGCTGGTTCGGAACGTTGATAGCAATGTTCTGTGCAGCAACAGTGTTCGACTTTTGAATAGTCGTAACCGAAGCGCCCGTAACCGTTATCTGGTTACCGTAGATGTACGGCGTACCTGATGTTTCGGTTGTGTTTGAACCTGTGCGAGTAAGACCAACGGTTGAAGTCGTACCAGCAGCCGGCGAGATGCCGTAACCGTAGGTAGCGCCTTCAGCGTAAATGTCAGTTGTCTTGTCGACATCGAAGATGATTGTGCGGCCAGAAGAGCTGGATCCGACAATGTCATACACGACGTAGATTTCGACGCGGTTACCCTTAGGAATCAGGATGCCTGAGCCAAGGTTTGCCGTGTAGTACTTGCCGTCTGCCGAAACGGTCATCGGGTAGGCGGTTGTTTCCACCATAACCTTGACGTTCGAAAGATCGCCAGCCGAAGCAGAGCCCGTCTGGTTGAAGCGGATCATCTTCAAGCGCACATCTTCAGCTGAGCCTGCGGTAACAGAGAAACCTGATACGCGCTGTGCTGTTGTACCGAGTTCTTTCGAGCCCGGAGTGTTTGCTGCGAATGCGTTTGAGACATCAAGCGAGAGCGATCCAACGACGAGTGTTGAGTTCATCGTGTGGAATGCGCCCTGAATCGGAAGTGAACCCGAAACAGTTGCTGTCGTGTTGACGCCAACGACTGCGATAGCCGGTGCTTCACCCGCGTACGAGAGAAGTGAGCTGTTCATGTTACCCGCAATTGTGAAGGTGCGAGACTGACCAGCCGGAATCGTCATCGATTCGCCGACAGTCGCCTGATGGTTAGAGTTGAAGGTCTTAGCATTGCCAAGCTGATTGCCGTCCTGATCGAGGAGGACAACGCCAGCGAATGCTGCGTCCGAACCCAAACCAACGCGCTGTACGACGATACCCGACACTGTTACCGCGCCGTCAGAGCCGGCAGTAAGAGTGAAGCGGGTAAACGGAACGCGAGTTGCGCCCTGCGGTGCAAGCGAGTTAGCAGGCTGTGAACCAGCTGCCACCGAAAGACCCGTGCCAGGAGCAGGAGTCGGAGTCGATGTCGATCCGGCGCAGAGAGCGTTCGCTTTTGCGCGGGAGTACGCAAAGAAGTTACCGTTACCTGCAGTTAAACCTGCCGGTGCGAGGACTTCAGATGCGTATTTGTTCTGGAACTTGATAACCGCTGCCTTGGTCAAACCGCCGAAGGTTGAGGTTTCCATTCCTGGAGAACCAGCACCTGAAGCAGCAACCTGTGTTGCAGGGTCCATGTTCAGAAACTGTTGAAGGGCCATAACCGACGCACCCTTCGAACCCATTTTAAGGTTCGCAGAGAATGTAGTGCCCGGGCAAACCGCAGCTTGTGCGACCTGGATGGTTGCAACAAAGCTTGCGAAGACCGCAGCGACTACCGCGAGGATTGCGATGACCGCAATTGATTTCTGTGCGATAGACATAGTCTAGATAATTTTTTTAATTGGTTTTGTATTCCCCCCTACTACTTATAAAGGAGACCTTTGCTTCGACTCCGCTCGGACGACATAAAAATAAATTTTTGCGTCGCTCCTCACTTGTCGAAGTAAAAGAATGATAGGGGTTCATACGGGTACCAAGCACCGCTTCCCTTCCGCGTCATTGCACGGGAGGAAAGCGGTGCTCGGTCGCATATCTGATATATAGAACTTTCGTTCTATGTTTTCTGTCGCTCGCTTACAAAAAATTATTTTTGTTTTGCGCGCGAAGCAGAAATTTGGTGGCACAACTTAAGCTGTTTCTTTTTCTATTAAGAATCCGAAACAGAGAGTTTCCATGTTCTCGAACGTTACTTCGAGGCCAATGGCAATGTATATAAGGAGTGCAGTACTTCAGACGTGAAGCACCGAACTTCCTTTCAGAGTTTCATGCGGAATATACCGTCCGCATAAGGCGGGTTTCTCAACAGCTATCCGGAGTATGAAGATGACAAAGTTCAATCAAACGGTAAGGTTGCGCGACACAACAACGCGCAACCGGACTGCATACGGTGTGCTTCCATTATACGACTCCATTTCCCCCATATTTATGGAGAGTGAAGCCGTATATGTGGACAAAGCAAAAGGATAGAAAAAAGCCCTAAAATCAGGGTCTTTTTCTTATCCAATGTAGCTTCTCTCCACTAGGGGGGCAGTGTAGCTCAGAGGGGTCCTCAACACAAGAGGCGTATTAAAACAGGGCCTATAAACTACAGAGTCTTGGGGTGACTCTAGGACGCAGATGCAAGCGCCTTTCTATATGTACTCCACCTGCGCTCCCCTTCTTTTATTGCCAGACCATCACGGACAAGAGCGAGAAGCTCCCGCTGTATCGTCTTCTCGCTACAATTCTCTATTGCAGACGTTGCGTCCTTTATAGAAATCTTATCTTTTTTATTCAGTAGTTCCATCAATATCTTGCGCCTGTAATCTTGTCCTTTTACTTGAGATTTAATTTGTCCTTTAAGACCTGAGCGACTTTTAATTACTTTTTCATCTAACCTTCCCGGTAATTGTTCATGTCCTATAGAAACAACGTCCGTTGCAGGCGCGCTTGAAACACGTATTGATTCGGAATGTTCCTTAACAAACCCGGCAAGATTGGCGTATTCAGTTTGTAGGAGTTCAGCGTTCATTCGCGATATAAGACCGGCCGTTTGAGCAGTCTGAAGAAGCGCCCCTATCTCTCCGGTCTTGCCTCTAAAAGACTCCGTCCCTTCGGTTGTAAATGAGTTCGGTCGTGATGCCTGAGCGACAAGATCCAAGGAGGCGGTACGAAGTCTGTTTCGGACAGGTTCATCCGGTGCTATAAAGCCCGTAATAACATAAAGGGCAGAAGTAAGACGTTCAACTTTGCGGGCAAGATACCCGTGATGACTGTTAGAAAA
Organism: uncultured Candidatus Saccharibacteria bacterium; assembly: GCA_964568025.1. Taxonomy (GTDB): domain Bacteria; phylum Patescibacteriota; class Minisyncoccia; order Phycocordibacterales; family Phycocordibacteraceae; genus Phycocordibacter. Next base: position 2,769 of record CAZMOI010000020.1, on the reverse strand, counting down.
TACGTCGTTAAACCTAGAAAAAACGCCCTGATTCGGTATTGCTATGTCCTTTTTGTTGTCTTTTATATTATCGGACATCGTTTCGGACGTTAAATAGACAAATTTTATCTAAAAGGTCTGCGTATAGTACGCCTGGCGGATGTCCGATGCAAGTCCGCATGTGATCCACTAGAGCCACCGACAACGGAACAGAGCGGACGAAAAGTGATCTTGTAGTTGATATAACTTGCGCCCTTACCTGTAACACACCAAATGAGCTGGGACGCAGAATATTGCCTGTAATCTAGGGAAATTACGCTTGGGTTACCGTGTTAAAATTCGGCGTAACGGTATGGCAAAAAAAGAAAAGAAGCGGTCGAAAGCAAAAGAGTCATTTAAATTTGCAGCTCCCTCAGTCAGCCTCAAGCAAGAGACAGCAAGAAGCATCTACGCGATCCTTTCTGGAATAATAGCCATCCTCTTCCTGCTTGCCCCTATGGACATCGGCGGGCGTAGCGCGGATTTTGTGTACGAAGGTTTGGGTCCTG
>CAZMOI010000020.1:0-2158 GCA_964568025.1 uncultured Candidatus Saccharibacteria bacterium | reverse complement strand
TTTGTCGCCGGTATTTCCCTTTTGTCGCTTACCGGAGAGCATGGAGGAACAGCCGGACACTTGTTCGCCTCTCCTTTTTTGTATCTGTTTGACTACACGTTCTCTTTCATAATTTTGACGGGGCTTGTCGTCGTCGGCGCACTTCTTGCTCTTGATACCGGACTTACGATGCCAGCTCTTTCACTGCCGTTCCTTACTAAAAAAGAAGTTGCGACTGACGACAAACCGTTAGTGGTTAACGGAGCATACGGCGACGAAGACGCGGAAGAAGAACCCACCGATGAAGAGGAGGGAGCTCCGCCCGTAAAAGAAAAGAAGCGGGAGAAAAAAGTGGAACCTATCGCACAGGAGGAAACTTCGGCGATTGCGTTTGCTCCGGCTGACCGCGCGTATACTCCTCCTCCCCTATCGCTTCTGGATCGCGATAAAGGAAAGCCCGACAACGGTGACATAAAAGCGAACGCAAATTTGATAAAGCGTACGCTTGCAAACTTCGGCATCGTAGTTGAGATGGACGAGGTGTCTATCGGCCCTACCGTTACACGGTATGCGCTCAAGCCCGCCGAAGGCGTGCGCCTTCAGAAAATACTTGCCCTCCAGAACAACCTGGAGCTTGCCCTCGCCGCCTCCCCTGTTCGTATTGAAGCGCCCATTCCGGGGAAATCCTTGGTAGGTATCGAGGTTCCGAATACCAAAAAAGCAACCGTGGGGTTGGGCTCCCTTCTTGCGGACAACGCATTCCAAAACGAACAGAAACCGCTTATGGTCGGGCTTGGTCGCGACATCGCAGGACAGTCGCACTTTGCAAACATCGGTAAAATGCCCCACCTGTTGGTCGCGGGAGCAACGGGATCAGGTAAGTCGGTTTCTATTCACGCGATTATTACGTCACTTCTCTACCGCAATGGCCCGGCAAATCTTCGCTTCATTATGGTTGACCCGAAGCGCGTCGAGCTCACACTCTATAACCCAATCCCCCACCTCCTGACTCCGGTTATCACCGATCCGAAGAAATCTATACTCGCGTTGAAGTGGGCTGCAAAAGAAATGGAGCGCCGGTACAACATACTCGAAACGCATACGGTACGAGACATACACTCGTATCATTCAAACGTTGTCGGTAAGTGGAAAGAGGGCGACGGCGAGGTCCCTGACCAGATGCCGTATATCGTTATCATCATCGACGAACTGGCGGACATTATGCAAACCTACCCCCGCGAGCTTGAGGCTGCGGTTGTGCGTTTAGCACAAATGAGCCGTGCGGTTGGTATCCACCTTATCCTTTCGACTCAACGTCCGTCGGTCAATGTCATTACAGGGCTCATCAAGGCAAACGTCCCGGCGCGTATTGCGCTTCAGGTAGCGTCCCAGTTCGATTCACGTACGATACTTGATGCGGCGGGTGCAGAAAAACTTTTAGGCGCCGGTGACATGCTCTATCAGTCGGCGGACATGCCAAAACCTCACCGCATCCAAACCGCATTTATCTCAGAAGAAGAAGTGAAGTCGATAGTTGCATACATCAAAAAACATAACGAGCCTACCGTTGACGGTATTACGCTCACCCCTGGTGCTACTGCAGAACCAAACGCAATTTTCTCCGCTTCTCTTGAGGATGACGTGGATGACGACCTGTTTGCCGAGGCTAAGCAGATTGTGGAAGAAGCAGGTAAAGCGTCGACCTCCTATCTTCAGAGAAAACTTCGTATTGGATACGCACGCGCAGCACGCCTTATGGACCTCTTGGAGCAAAAAGGCGTTATAGGGCCTGCTGATGGCGCCCGACCCCGTGACGTCCTAACGGGAGCTAAATCAGGCGGAGAAGTCGAAAGCGATGAAACCGCGTGATTTTGACGGCGGAAGACGTTTCTTAGGCATAGGAATAGCCGGGGCTGTGGTGGCGCTTATTGCGCTCTACAGCCTATATGTCGCCCTTCCCTTCCTCCTGGGACCGTCACTCACTCTCCGCACGGAAACGACTGAATCGGGCCTCACGCGGGTTTCAGGAGAAACGGCTCGGGTGTCGTACCTTGCAATAAACGACGCCGAGGTGCCCTTAAACGAAGACGGAGCATTCCTAATATCCCGTGCGTACCCTGCGGGGTATACTTGGCTAAAAGCTGAAGCGAGAGACCGTTTCGGCAGGACCATTACAAAA
>CAZMOI010000019.1:11599-13819 GCA_964568025.1 uncultured Candidatus Saccharibacteria bacterium | reverse complement strand
TTCTTATTATTTATATTTGTTAATGTATTAATGAATTTTATAATTGACATTTTCGTTTTATTATTAATTCCTATCAATTTGCTTTGATTATATATAAACATTTTGTTACTTATTCTTTCTGAACTAATTAATATGATCTTTGATCATAGATTTTCTTTTTCGTTTTCGGGTGTTCTCCAACCTCGCGAACTATTGAAACGCCGGGGCGGGTTTTTTTAGGCTCTTTCAAAATTTCAATCGAGCGTTCAAATGTAATGTCATACGGATTGTCCGCGCCTTTAAGTGATCGGAAATCGCCGTCGTGGACGATAAACGGACCAAAGCGCCCCGTTCCTGCGGTTACTGCTTTGCCGGAGTCCGGGTGGGCGCCTACTTCTCTGGGGAGGGAGAGATACCGCACCGCATTTTCAAGTGTGACTTGCGACGGGTCCGTTCCCTGCGGAATGGAAGCTCTGCGTGCATCAACTATTTTTTTCTTGGTTTTCCTTTTTCCCTTGGTTTTCGGAGCCTCCTCTTCGGTTTCGGGAGCGCGCATTTCTACGTACGGACCAAAGCGTCCGTTCTTTATATAAATGGGGTGTCCTGTGTCAGGGTGCATGCCGATAGGGTCACCTTCTTTCATTTCTTCTCCTTTTTCCGTGCGCGACCCTTTACAGTCGGGGAAGCGGGAACAGCTCATGAACACTCCGGTGCGGGAAAGTTTCATAACCATTGAAGATTTGCACTCGGGGCACGGAAACTCTTTTGGAGCTTCTCCCAGATTTGTGAGCTTCGGAACGTTTTCTTTTGCGGCCACGTCTTTTGAAAACGGCACGTAAAAGTCGCGAAGCGTGTCGGAGTATTCCCGTTCGCCTGAAGCTATTTGATCCAGTTCGTCTTCCATCTCCGCCGTAAACGAGTCGCTTATGTACTTCGAAAAGTTATCTTCAAGAAACGTCGATACCACTTCGCCTGTTACCGTCGGGGTCAGCGTTCGCCCTTCTTTGAGTACGTATTCGCGGTCGACTATTGTTTTTATTATTGAGGCGTAGGTTGATGGGCGACCGATACCGCGTTTTTCCAATTCTTTAATCAATCCTGCTTCGGTGTAACGCGCGGGTGGCTGGGTAAATTTCTGCTCGCTTTCCAAGTTTTGAAGTAGGAGTGTTTCTCCCTTAGCTACCCCCGGAAGAATCGTTTCCTCTCCTTTTGCATCCGTGTCTGCTGCAAGCCAGCCGTCGAAGTGAACAGTCGATCCGTTTGCGGTAAATTCAGGGATCCCTTCGGTAGTCGCGATAATTTTAGTGCGGGTCATGATAGCGTCCTCCATCTGACTTGCGACCGTGCGCGCGTGGATAAGAGCGTAGAGTTTTTCCTCGTCGTCCGTTGCACCCGCATGAGTAACCTGCACGTTTGTCGGACGTACGGCTTCGTGCGCTTCCTGAGCGTTCTTGCTTTTTGTTTTGTACGTACGCGCCTGGTGGTACTTTGCTCCGTACTCTTTTTCAACGTATTCCGCTATCGCTTCAACCGCTACCGTTGCAAGGTTAGTAGAGTCCGTACGCATGTAGGTAATGTGACCCACTTCATAGAGTTTCTGCGCCGCACGCATGGTGCGGGAAGGGGAAAAGCCGAGGCGCGTTGATGCCGCCTGCTGGAGAGTTGAGGTCGTAAAGGGAGCTTTAGGCGAACGCTTTACAGGTGAGGTTGTTATATCTGAAACAGTCCACGCGCCTTTCTTTCCGCGTCCGACTATGTCCTCAGCCTCTTTTGCAGTCTTAGGCTCAATGGTGCACGTTGCTCTGAAGTCTTTCATACCTTCTGTTTTAAAGTCAGCGGTTATGACGTAGTACTCCTCCGGCTGAAACGCCCGTATTTCACGCTCGCGTTCTACTAATATACGTAGTGCGGGGGACTGTACGCGTCCTGCGGAAAGTCCGTAGCGTACCTTCTTCCAGATAAGCCCCGAAAGGTCATATCCCACCAGGCGATCCAGCACGCGCCGCGCTTCCTGCGCCTTTCGCAAATCCTGATCAACTGCACGAGGGTTTTGTATCGCCTCGATAACCGCTTCTTTTTTCACGTTGCAGAACAAGGAGATCTTATCCTTTACGCTCTCATTTAAAGGCTTTTCCGTACGGCAGATCAATACATCCGGGATAATTCCGATCTCGCGCAAAGTGCCTACGCTATGCTGGGTAGGCTTGGTCTTTATCTCATCTGCTGCTTTTATATAAGGAA
>CAZMOI010000019.1:10508-11589 GCA_964568025.1 uncultured Candidatus Saccharibacteria bacterium | reverse complement strand
CGCTTTGCCTTCTTGAGTCCGGCCGCCTCCGCTACGTGCCAGGCGATAGCTTCGCCCTCGCGGTCAGGGTCGGTCGCAAGTAAGACTTCGTTGGCCTTTTTTGCAGCCTCTTCTATTTTTTCTATGACTTCCGATTTACCCGGCACGACTACGTAGCGAGGGGTAAACCCGCCTTCGATGTCTACGGCATCCTTATTTGATTTCGGAAGGTCGCGTATGTGTCCAACGGAGGCAAGCACCTTGTAGTCCTTGCCCAGGTACTTTTCAATTGTTTTCGCCTTTGCTGGCGACTCGACTATAACTAGCTTCATTCCAAGACACTACTACGGTATGAATTACTTTGTGTCAATCTGTTGAGGAAAAAGAGTGTGTTCTTTTCCAGTAGTTACCTCGATCAATCCGTGAACAAAAACAATAGGACTAAGAATCTTTACTCCCGCTACAGCCCACCAAATAGCGACACCTTGTACATCTTCGATAGGCGGGTTTGCACCATCAAAGAAAGCAAATGCTAATCCAGCGGGTACGCTTTTTGTTACACCTATCAGGCGTCTAGAAAGGCTAGGAGCGTTATCTAATTGTAGTTCACTATCTGTATTGGGTGCTCTTTCCATAAAAGTGTAGAGCTGCGGAAGCCGCGTTCGTACTTTTTATATCGTACTAGGAATAATGTTTACGTCAAATCGTTTTCCGTATTTCTCCGCCCGATTCGGCGATTAATCCGCGCAGTTCCATAGAGATTAAGAGCACGTTTACGTCGCCTGCGCGCATGTTAAGCGTGCGTATCAACTCATCGCGCGACAGAGGTTCGGATAACAGTTCGATGATTTTCTTTTCGCTCTCATTCAACACAAGCGAAGCAGTATTCTTCACCTCTTTTTCAATAGAAAGCGCATCAAGAATATCTTCAGGTGTGCGTACCGGTGTCGCGCCTATTTTCATAAAAATGTGTCCGCCCGCTCCACCTTCTGAAAAGATTGTGTGAGGAACGACAAGAAGCTCACGGTTGTAGTCCGACGCTAAGCGTGCAGTTATTAACGTTCCCGACTTTTCTCCCGCTTCGATAACTAAGGTGGCATGA
>CAZMOI010000019.1:0-10498 GCA_964568025.1 uncultured Candidatus Saccharibacteria bacterium | reverse complement strand
CCCGCCATGATGCGGTTACGCTGAGGAAAACTCTCCGGGCGGGGCTTCCACAGAGGTTCAAATTCCGAGAGAAGAGCACCGTCTTTTTCGAGTATTTCCTGTGCCAAAGAAAAGTGCGTTCGCGGGTATATAACCGAGTCATCGAGCCCCGAACCGGGGACGGCTATGGTGTGGAGTCCGCTATCTAATGCCGAACGGTGGGCAATGCCGTCGACCCCTAAGGCAAGCCCGGACACGATAGATATAGGGTAACCGGAAAGTCCCTTAATAAGGTATTCGCACGCGTCCTTGCCATACCGGGACACCGTCCGACTTCCGACGACGGTCAGAAGCTTCACTTCAGGTGGTGGCAGTGTGCCACGGACGTAGAGCTCTTTCGGCGCATCCGGAATCTCCCGAAGGAGTGCAGGATGTTCTTCTTGGGACAATTTTCTCACAGTGCCCATATGCTAGTATCTAATGTACCACCATGGAATTTCTTCTACAGGCAGTTACCGTCGGTACCGTTGTGCTCTTGGCGGCAATGAGTCCGGGACCCGATTTCGTGCTTGTCAGCAAAAACAGCATTCTTCACGGCAGGAGTGCTGGGGTATGGACTGCTCTTGGCATTGGGAGTGGTATTTTTGTACACATCGCCTATTCTCTCATCGGTATCGGGTTTATCATCTCGCAGTCCGTGCTTCTGTTTTCAATCATCAAATATCTCGGTGCGCTCTATCTTATATATATCGGGTGGCAATTGATCAGGTCAAAGAAATCGACCGCAACCGCACCTGAAATGCACGTGACGCAACAAAAGCCGGTATCCGCGTTCAGGGCCTTGCGGGAAGGGTTTCTCACGAACGCGCTGAATCCGAAAGCAACGTTGTTTTTCTTGAGCCTCTTCACGCTCGTCATTACTCCCGACATGTCGCTCATAGCACGTTCGCTCTATGGCTTGGAAGCGGTTGTTGTTGTTTCAGTATGGTTCACGACTTTGGCATACGTGCTTACCTATGCGCCGGTGCGCCGCACCCTCGTCACTATGCAACACTACGTTGAACGAGGCATGGGTGCCGTTCTGATCGGACTGGGGATTACAGTGGCGCTGGATACCGCGAAATAAAAATATGCTCGACATCAAATTCATCCGCGAAAATCTTGAATTAGTGAAGGCGGGTGCCGTTAAGAAACACATTACGGTTGACCTTGATCGCCTTGTTGCCGTTGACGACACTCGACGAAAACTACAAACCGAGGTTGAAGGTGCCCGCGCGAAACAAAACGAAGTGTCCGCAAAAATCCCCACAGCTTCGTCGTCCGACAAAGAAGACATGCTTCGCGAGATGAAAACCCTCAAAGACGCAATGGCGGTGAAAGAAGAAGAACTTAAGGCGGTGTTAGTCGAGTGGCAGACATTGATGGTGCAGGTGCCAAACATTCCTGACGTGTCCGTTCCGGAAGGAGAGTCTGACGCCGACAACAAAGAAGTAAAGAATTGGGGAGAAAAAACAAAATTCCCGTTTGAGCCGAAATCGCACATTGATCTTATGGAGGCGCTCGACATGGCGGATTTTGAACGGGGCACTAAGGTTGCGGGCTTCCGCGGTTATTTTCTGAAAGGGGACGGTGCGCTTCTGTCTCTTGCGGTATGGCAGTATGCGCAGAAATTTTTTCTTGAAAAAGGCTTTACGCCGATGATCGTGCCGTCATTGGTACGCAGGGTTAACTTTCTTGGAACGGGTTTTATCCCCCAGAGCGAGGAAGATTTATATAAAACACAGGACGGCGACTATCTTGCGGGAACCGGAGAAGTGGCAACGATGGGGTATCACCTGAACGATACATTCGAAGAAAACGAATTGCCGAAGAAGTATCTTTCGTTTTCGCCCTGCTTCCGAAGAGAAGCGGGAAGTCACAGTAAAGACGTAAAAGGGTTAATTCGCGTGCACGAGTTTTATAAATGGGAGCAGGTGCTGTTGTGCCCGGCTTCTCACGAAGAATCGGTGAAGTTTCATGAGTGGCTAACTAGGAATACCGAAGAGTTTGTTGAGTCGCTTAACATTCCGTACCGCACGGTGGTGAATTGCGGCGGCGATTTAGGCTTGGGGCAGGTAAAGAAGTACGACATTGAAGCGTGGGTTCCGAAAGAAGAAACGTATCGCGAGATAAGCTCCGCTTCCTATTTCCACGATTTCCAAACCAGGCGTCTTAACATCCGATACCGCGACAAGGATGGTAAGTTGCAATTTGCACACTCGTTGAACAACACCGCTATTGCTACCCCGCGCATTCTTGTTTCAATAATTGAAAATTGCCAGCAGGCGGAAGGGTCTATCCGTGTGCCTGATGTCCTTGTTCCGTACATGGGCAAGGAAAAAATATCGAAATAGCTTTTCACAGTCCAAAAGCCGTTCTATCGATAAACCTGGATATACTAGGGGAGTGAAGCGTGCCAAACCCATGCAAGGACGACTTCGCCTTAAAGACAGGCGCCGTCGATTGCTGTGGGTCAAAGTTGCCGCTGGTGCTACTGTAGTTGCGCTTTCCTTCGTCGCTATTTTTTACGTTTCTCGACTCCCTAATTTTATTATTACGGAAGTCGAAGTCGCTGGTACTGCCTTGGTTGACGGAAGCGCGGTACAAACGCTTGCGCAGGAAAAGATTAACGGCTCGTACTATTTTTTGATTCCGCGGGCAAACGCGTTTGTCCTACCGCGTTCTGAAATTCGTCAATCAATTCTTTCCGCATTCCCCGCAGTTGGCGATGTCAGTGTTTCGCAAAAAAATCCGCACGCACTTTCCGTTACTGTTACTGAACGCACTCCCGTTGCGCTGTGGTGCGCGGGTGCGGATGGCGCATGCTATCTCATAGACGGAGGGGGATTTGTTTTTTCTCAGACTGATACCGGTGAAGGGTACGTGCGCTACTTCGGTGCTCTCGTCGGGGATCCTATAGGTCAAACTTTCCCTGACTTCGCAACACTGCATGCGTTTATCGAAGAAACTGCACAGACGATACAGCAAGCTCCGGAATCGGTTACGGTAGATCCAAACGACGACGTCGCGGTTCTGCTTGCGGACGGCGGAATACTGAAGTTCGTTAAAACAGACGATACACGGGCGATCTTAGACAATATTGCCTCGGTCTTTGCCTCGCAGAGTTTCCAGGAAGGAAGGGAGTTTGAATACGCCGATTTCCGCTATGGTAATAAGGTCTACGTGAAATTTAAAGGAGAGTAGGGGTTAGACTTTGCTACTTGACAAATTATATAAAGGGTGTTATCATGTAGTAATGACACCCGAAATGCGTTCATACGCGCAGAACGGCTTTTTGCCGTCTTTTGACTCTTTTAGAAAGGGGGCAAATTCCGCGCGAAGTACAAACCTTGAATGGGCGGTTCTTGCCGCTCGTGCCGTAAAGCGCTTTGACACTAATCGCGGGCGCGATCACTCTGGTGAGATACTTTCCGGTTCAGGACAAGGAGTCGCTGTTTCAAGAAATGCTATTGCCGCTTCTCATGGCGCGGATTTTATTACCGAAATGAGACGCATTCAGAGCGAATTGCGCGCTGGACGCCAAAGCTTACGCGCTGATATTCACAGCGCGAGAAGCCATGTTGAAGCTGTTGCCAAAACTGTCTTTCACTAAACATGTATTTTAACCTTCCGGAGCATTTATCTCTGGCTCGGCGCGGCACTGTGCGTACAGCGGAAAATATCAATGAAGAGATTTCCATTTTTGAAGGAATTCTTCAGCGTTGCCTTAAATCGCACGACTCAGTACGCGTGACCGACGGTGTCGACGAAGCGCGCCACATGCTCGTTCGTTTGTCAGTAGAACTTGCAACCCTTACTCGAAGACCACAGGAAGTGAAAGGCTAGATTTTCGTATGGGCGAACGGAAGACACAATTTACTGCGGCCGAGCGTCTTGAAAACGCCCAGTATCGTCTGGGGTTGTGGAATAGAATTGTTCTTGTAAATCAACCCGCGACGGATCTTCGCTCGTTGGAGTATCCCGACGACCTTTTGTGGCAACAGCATCCGCAACTCGCACGGGCAATACGGAACATTCTCATAATGCGTACCGAGGTGCTACGTCTTGAGGAGCTCGACCCTAACGAGATTGCTGATATCGCACTCTGACTAAAACCCGCTTTCACGCGGGTTTTTGGTATAGTAAGTCGCTCATGGGAAGAGGATTTTGGGACACACTACAGAAACCGTTTTTCGTACTCGCACCGATGGCGGACGTTACTGACGCATCATTCAGGCGTGTGATTGCAAAGTATTCAAAGCCCGGGCGTGCACACGCTATGTGGACAGAGTTCGTTTCCGCCGACGGTCTGGCGTTTGCGCCGGAGGAAGGCAGAAAAAAACTTTTGGCGGATCTTATATATTCCGAAGAAGAGCGACCCATTGTTGCGCAGTTCTTTACCTCAAACCCGGAAACGATGGAGAAAGCGGCGGCTCTTGCTCGAGAACTGAAGTTTGACGGTATCGACATCAATATGGGGTGCCCCGACAAGTCGATTGAAAAACAAGGCGCGGGTGCCGCGATGATACGAAATCCCGAACGCGCCAAGGAAGTGATAGAGGCTGCAAAACGCGGAGCAGAAGGACTACCCGTTTCGGTAAAAACCCGCATCGGCTACAACGTGAACCAACTTGAAGAATGGCTTCCGCATCTGTTGTCCGCCGATCCCGCTGCGATAACCATTCACGCACGAACCCGCAAAGAAATGTCGTTAGTCCCGGCGCAGTGGGAAAAAGTGAAACGTGCGGTCGAAATACGCAATGCAGAAAATCCAAACGTGTACATTCTTGGTAACGGGGACGCAAAAGACATTGTAGACGCCCGTATACGTATAGAAGAGTCAGGTGCGGACGGAGTTATGCTTGGACGGGCAATTTTCGGCAACCCGTGGCTTTTTGCCGAACGAACCCCAGACATACGCGAGAAGCTAACTGTTATGGTTGAACATACAAAGCTTTTTGAGGAACTGTTACCGCACAAAAGTTTTGCTTTGATGAAGAAGCACTACAAGGCGTATGTGAGCGGTTTTGATGGTGCAGCGGAACTGCGAGCGACTCTTATGGAGGCAAAGGATGCGACTGAAATTGCCGGTGTTGTGGATAGGTATCTGGCGCAGATTGACAAAATGCATCCGAGGTCTTAAACTAAGGCTTTAATGACCTACGCGGTTATTAAAAAACAAACACCCCACGGGGTGTATTTTTTTAAAAAGGCACACGGCGCCCCAAGCGCCGTGTTTTCTATATATGAAACCGTCTAAGCTCATCCTCAAAGACGGAACGACGCTTACGGGCGAGTCATTCGGGGCACATGCGCCGGTCGCAGGCGAGGTAGTGTTTACAACCGCCATGGTCGGATATGTAGAGGCGCTCACGGATCCCTCATACGCCGGACAGATTCTGGTCTTTACGTACCCTCTGATGGGTAACTACGGCGTGCCCGGCAAGGACGCGTTTGAGTCTGAAAAAGTGCAGGCGGCAGGCGTTATCGTCTCGGAATATTCAGAAAATTATTCCCACGCGGGAGCGAAACAGTCTTTGGGGGACTGGCTTAAAGAAAACAAAGTTCCTGCATTGACGGGTATCGACACGCGCATGCTCACGAAAAAGCTTCGCGAAAAAGGTGTGATGCTTGGACAAATAAGCGCGGGGAGAAAAGCAAAGTTTGTCGACCCGAATGCGGAGAATCTGGTGGCGAAAGTCTCGCGCGTGAAAAAGAAAACCTATGAACCTAAAAAGTGGAACGGAACGACGATTATTGCGGTCGACTGCGGAATGAAAGAAAACATTGTCCGTTCGCTCGTTGAGAGGGGAAGCAAAGTGATACGCGTACCGTGGGATTATGACTTTAATCGCGAGAAGTACGACGGCATCGTGCTTTCGAACGGTCCGGGTGACCCCATGATGTGCACCGACACGGTTTTGAACGTGCGCAAAGCATTCCTCAAGAAAAAACCGACCTTGGGAATCTGTCTTGGCTCGCAACTTATGGCGCTTGCCGCAGGAGCCTCAACGTACAAATTGAAATACGGACACCGCTCGCATAATCAGCCGTGTATCGATGTAACAACCGGGCGTTGTTACATAACGTCGCAAAACCACGGCTACGCTATCGACACAAAATCCTTGCCTAAAGACTGGAAGGTGTGGTTTGAGAATGCAAATGACAAATCAGTTGAGGGAATTCGTCATGCAAAGTTGCCGTTCCGCTCCGTACAGTTCCATCCTGAAGCAACTCCGGGACCTACCGACACTAACTGGATATTCGACGAGTTTGTGAGTTCCGTTAAGAAGGGTAAAAAGAAACGCGCATGATACAAAAACCTAAAAAAGTATTGCTTCTCGGATCCGGCGGTTTGCGCATAGGGCAGGCGGGAGAATTCGACTATTCCGGTTCACAAGCTATTAAGGCGCTTAAAGAAGAGGGCATTAAGGTCGTTCTCATGAACCCGAACATCGCGACGGTCCAGACGGACCGCGACTTTGCGGACGCGGTCTATTTCCTCCCGCTAACAAAAGAGTTTGCGCTTGATGTCATCAAAAAAGAAAAGCCTGACGCTCTGATGCTCTCTTTCGGCGGACAAACCGCCCTGAACTTAGGGCTTGAGCTTGATGCGAGCGGTGCGCTTAAGAAATACAAAGTACGCGTTCTTGGTACTCCGGTATCGACCATTCGCGACACGGAAGACAGAGAGCTTTTCATAAAACGTCTAAATGAAATCGGCGTAAAGACAGCGGTGTCGCGCGCGGTACGAAATGTTGCGGACGCGGTCAAAGCCGCGGAAGTAATAGGATATCCGCTCATGATTCGCGCGGGGTTTGCCCTAGGTGGAGAAGGGTCGGGATTGGTACGAAATGTAGACGAGCTTAAGGCGAAACTTAAAGAAGCGTTTGCACGAAGCCCGCAAGTGTTGGTTGAGGAATACCTTAAAGGTTGGAAAGAGGTTGAGTATGAAGTCGTGCGCGATTCAAAGGACAACTGCATCACGGTCTGCAATATGGAAAACGTGGACCCGATGGGCGTTCACACAGGAGAAAGTTTTGTCGTCGCTCCTTCGCAGACCCTTACCAACGAGGAGTATCATCGCCTTCGGGAAATCGGCATCAAAACAATTCGTCACTTGGGCGTTGTGGGCGAGTGCAACATTCAGTACGCATTAAACGGAAAAACAGGCGACTACCGCGTGATTGAAGTAAATGCCCGCCTCTCCCGCTCCTCCGCGCTCGCCTCGAAAGCTACCGGTTACCCGCTGGCGTTTGTCGCGGCAAAACTCGCTCTCGGCTACGCACTCACCGATATCAAGAACGCAGTGACGGGACAAACGACCGCCTGCTTTGAACCCGCGCTCGACTATCTGGTACTTAAGGCTCCGCGATGGGACCTACAGAAATTTGAAAATGCGGGCACAACCATAGGCACTGAAATGAAATCCGTCGGCGAAGTCATGGCTATCGGCAGATCGTTTGAAGAGGTGTTACAGAAGGCGCTCCGCATGCTCATGATCGGCGCGCACGGCTTTACGGCGCAAAAAAGCGCAAACTTTAAAATAGAAAATTATCTTGATGAGATAAAGCATCCCACCACTCGTCGCATGTTTGCGCTTGCGGAAGCGATGCGGAAAGGTGTATCCGTAGAAAAGATTAACCAGCTCTCCGCCATCGACCCGTGGTTCTTGGAGAAGATGAAGAACATCATCGACATCGAGAAGGAAGTAAAGCGCGGGAAGCTTTCGAAACCGCTTCTTCAGAAAGCAAAACGCGCAGGCTTTTCAGACCAGCAGATTGCAACCATAAAGAAGTCGAGCGAGGATGCGATTCGAAAACTGCGCAAGCGCCTCGGAGTGCTCCCAGTTATAAAGCAAATCGACACTCTTGCGGGCGAATTTCCGGCAAAGACTAACTACCTCTACCTGACCTACCACGGTACGGAAAACGACATTCCGAAAGGAAAGGGCGCGATTGCCGTGTTGGGTAGCGGTCCCTACTCAATCGGTTCCTCGGTTGAGTTTGACTGGTCGTCGGTCCAAGCGCTTAAGACGCTTCGCGATGCGAAAAAGTCGACCATCATGATTAACTACAACCCGGAAACCGTTTCAACCGACTACGACATGTCAGACAGGCTCTATTTCGAAGAGCTTTCGCTTGAGCGGGTCTTGGACATCACCGACTTTGAACATCCTGACGGCGTTATTGTCTCTACCGGCGGGCAAATCCCGAACAACCTCGCGCTCCACTTGGCAAACAATAAAGTAAAAGTGCTCGGTACAACGCCCTCAGACATTAACCGTGCGGAAGACCGGCACGTATTTTCAAAACTTCTCGACGACATAGGAGTTGATCAGCCGCAGTGGGCGGAACTGACGACCATAAAAGACGCGGTCAAAACTGCGGAGAAATTCGGCTACCCGGTTCTTATTCGTCCCTCATACGTGCTTTCAGGTTCCGCAATGTCGGTGGCGTTTGATGAAGAGTCTTTGGTTAAGTACGTAAAGCGCGCGTCTGACGTGTCGGAAGATCACCCTGTCGTTATCTCCAAATTTATTGAAAACGCACGGGAAATAGAAATGGACGGCGTTGCAAAGAACGGAAAGCTTGTCGTCTATGCGATATCGGAGCATGTCGAAAATGCGGGTACGCACTCGGGCGACGCAACAATAGTTTTGCCTCCACAGCACACGTACCTGGAGACAATGCGACGTGTAAAAGCGATTACAAAAGCGATCGTCAAGGAACTTAACATCACAGGACCCTTCAACATTCAACTTCTTGCAAAAGACAACAATATTCAGGTTATCGAATGTAACCTTCGTGCGTCGCGCAGTTTTCCGTTTGTTTCAAAAGTAACGGGATACAACTTCATCGACATCGCTACGCGGGGACTTCTGGGACAAAAAGTGAAAGACTCGTACCGCACGCTCGATCTCGACTACGTCGCCGTTAAATCTCCGCAGTTCTCTTACAACCGTATTAAGGGCGCGGATCCTCTTGGATACGTGGAGATGGGTTCAACGGGAGAAGTGGCCTGCTTTGGAGACACGTACGAAGATGCACTTTTGAAGTCGATGCTTTCCGCAGGCATGCGCATTCCGAAGAAGAACATATTTATTTCTCTTGGACGCGAAGAGAACAAAGTAAAGCTTCTTCCGTCGGTTAAAAAGCTCGCAAAACTCGGCTACCGACTGTATGCGACGGAAGGCACGGCCGCGTTTCTTAAAGACGAGGGGATAGTGTGCGAAAAGGTGGAAAAAATTCAGAGCGGGAAGCAGGTAAACGTCGGCACCATGATGGACGAGAAAGCGTTTGACCTAATCATTAACATTCCGCGACGGGGACTTTCCCGGGAACAAACCAAAGCAAAATCCGACGGCTTTACCATCCGGAGAAAAGCAATCGATTTAAACATTCCTCTGATTACCAACCGCCAGCTTGCGGAAGCCTTTATTTCCGCCCTCTACGACACCAAGGGCAAGAAGCTTTCGGTAAAGAGCTGGGAGGAATATATGGCAGGCTAAAATGGGCGGTATGAATGATGTTATCCAAATCTTGAAAGACGCCGGAGCAATACTCGAAGGACACTTCATCGGCAACTCGGGTCGCCACTTGCCGGTTTACATGAACAAGGATGCGTTCCTCCCCGATACGGCAATCGTTTCAAAGATCGCCCGGATGCTTGCCGAACTGAACGTCGACAAGAATATTGAGGTGGTTGCGGGACCCGCAATCGGCGGTATCGTGCTTTCCACCTGGACGGCGCATCACCTGTCGGATATGACTGGTCGGAAAATATTGAGCGTCTTTACGGAAAAGACACCCGAGAACGGACAAATATTCAAGCGCGGGTATGATGCACTCGTCAAAGGAAAGCGCGTATTGGCGGTCGAGGACACGGTAACCACCGGAGGTTCGGTCAAAAAGACGATAGATGCGATTACTTCTGCGGGTGGAGACGTCGTACAGCTCTCTCTTATTCTCAATCGCGACCCGAAGAATGTAAATGAATCCGTTTTCGGCGTCCCGGTAAACGCACTTGCCGAACTTCCGCTCGAAAGTTACCTCGAAGGTGAAGTTCCTGAATGGCTTATGAAGATTCCGATCAATACGGCAGTGGGGCACGGCGCAAAATATCTTAAGGAGCATCCCGAAGCACGCGCGTAACATATGACAAACTCTTGGTACGACCCCGCACTCTCCTACGAAGAGAATTTTTCCCGAGGTCCGTCGGATTTCATAGCTCAAACTTCTTCAACCCCAAGTGGGGAATACACATTCTTCGGTAAGCCGTTACGGTTTCCGTTCGGTATACCTGCAGGTCCGCTTTTGAATGGCGCGTATGTTTCCGCCGCACTCGACGCCGGGTTTGACGTGCCGGTGTATAAAACGGTGCGCACGCGTGCGTACAACTGCCATCCATACCCGAATGTGTTGCCGGTTGAAGTTGAAGGTGATCTAACTCTTGAAAAAGCCTCGAAGGGACTTACGGT
>CAZMOI010000018.1:10350-14865 GCA_964568025.1 uncultured Candidatus Saccharibacteria bacterium | reverse complement strand
ACAGGAACCACCACCGTCCCTTCTGGTTGGGTATTGTTCGGAGGAGGGAACGGAACATACCAGGCGCGTGCAACCACAACCGTATCGTGCGCAGGGACTGTTTCCTGTACGGCATTCGATATCTTGGGCGCAACGCCGATAACAATTACGGGAAGTGGTGGCGGGGGAGGTTCATGGCCCTTCACACCAACCACATACGCAGGGACTCCAGTACAGTCAACTTCAACTCCGCTTTGGCTTACTGCAACAACACCGTTCTCACTCATAGCATCCTCGACGTTTGCGACGAATGCATCATCGACGCAACTTACTGTTACCGACAACACATATCTCGCGACTGCGGGAGGAAATGTTGGTGTCGGAACCACTTCGCCGTTTGCGAAGATTTCTCTCCACGTAAACGCAACCGACACACTTACGAACAACACCCTATTCGCGATTGCAAGTTCGACGGCATCCGCCACTTCCACGCTTCTTAGCGTAAGCAACACAGGAAACCTAATTATGACGCCCCCTGTCTCGAGTTCACTCGTCTACGGTTGCAATAACGCAGGTACCGAATGCGGCATCGGCACCGGGTCGGGAAGCTCGGTCGGGTTCGTCCACGGGTGGAAGTATGCGCCCGGTGGCAACTTTGACTATGTACGAAACAGCGGTTCACAAGTACGCTTTGGAAGCTCCGGCGTTCTGTCATCGGTGCCTTACGCTATCGGTACTGCCGTTACTACTCCCGACACATATCTTTCCCGTCTTTCTGCCGGAGTTTTCGGCGTCGGCGTTGCCAGCGGTTCTGTCAACGGCACTTTCGTTACCGAACGCATCGGCCTGGGCACAACTCTCCGTCATTGCAACATCTACGAACGGTGTTGGCGCCCCCACGACGCTCTTTGTTGTAGCTTCGACGACCGGCGGCACGGCAACGTCTACGCTCTTCAGTATCTCGAATGCTGGCGTGGCCTCCTCGACTCACCTTGTTGCATCGAACACTTTTACCTTCTCGAATGTAACTGGAGTCCTACGCGCTACTGCAGGCGCAGTCACCACCGGCCTCGTCAACCTCGCTTCCGAGGTCTCTGGTATTTTAGGTGTGTCCAATGGCGGCACCGGATGGGGGAACCTGCAAGCGAACACTGTTTTGTTGGGTAACGGCACGGGAGCGGTTGCAACCACATCCGCAGGCACCAACGGTCAGGTACTCGCACTGGTGAACGGAGTGCCGACGTGGCAAGCAACAACGACACTCTCGACGATTTCCGGAACACTCGGTATTGCAAATGGAGGAACAAATGCAAGTTCCCAAACTACGAACGGCATAAACTACTTTAACGGAACATCTATCACTTCAGGTTCAGCATTGAGCTACACCAGCGGGGTCAGTGTTGCGCTCGCGGGCTCCGTCGCTGCGGGCGACGTGTTGATGCGTGTATCAAACAATGAAATGGACGGATACTCAAAATTTATACTGCGTGACGACCTTGCACAGGAAGCTTCAATAATATTTAACGGAAGCGGACAAAATGCGTTCGGCGGCGCAAGTTCGTTAAATATCAGGAACGTGGCGAATGCCGGAATGACGTTTGCAACAAACAACCTTGAACGCATGCGTATTACCGCAGGCGGGTTAGTCGGTATCGGCACTACCTCGCCCTACGCACGTCTCTCCGTCCACGCGCTCGGAACCGACACATACAACGCAACACTCCTTTCTATCGCTTCTTCAACGAGCGCATTTGCTACGTCGACCCACCTTACGGTACGAGCCGACGGAAGCGTTGGGATCGGTACAGCGGTGCCTACTTCGCTCCTTCAAGTTTCGGGAACGTATGCCACCACACAAGCGACAAGTATTCTTGCCAACATCGCTCCGACGTTGAACACAACGGCGACAGTAGGGTACGGCTTAAACGTAGCGCCCACGTTCGCCTCCACTTCATCGTCCGCACCGTTTCTGGTTGGCTTACGAACGGCTCCGACCATAAGCGGTTCCACCGTTCCTTCAATCACTAACTTTTATACAAACAACGCCGGTGCAACCGTCGGGTCAGGGTATGCGGGCACTATCTCGAACCTGTACAGCTTTATCGCATCCCCGCTCACCAACAGTAGCGGGAACGCGTCTGCGGTCACCAATTATATTGGTTTTGGTTCAGCCGGATCCACTAACGGTGACGGCATAACAACAGGTTCAATAACAAATCGCGGGTTTTACTCTTTCGGACTGACCGCTTCGTCTTCTGCGGGAGGGGCAGTCAGCAATTACGGCTTTTATGGAGTTACTCCATCGGGTTCGCCAAACGGTGGCACGACCAATAACTACGGCGTGTTTCTTACCGGTAACGGCGGTACTAGTAACGGCGGTACGGTAAACAATTATTCTTTGTACAGCGAGTCAACAGCACCTTCCTATTTCGCAGGGAATGTAGGTGTCGGAACCACGTCTCCTTCGACACCTCTTGCGGCTGTAATTTCCGGGGCAGGAGACATACTCCGTCTCCACAGAAGCGACGTCTCGACTGAATTGAATGTCGACTTTAGCGGAACACTGGTTAACTTTGATATAACTGGAGGTTCGAGCTATGTGTTTAAGGAAGGAGGGACTGAGTGGGTGCGGATAGACGGTTCGGGTCGCATGGGTATCGGTACGACGACTCCGCAATGGCTCTTAAACCCCTATTCAGCTTCAGCTGCTCAACTAGCTCTTTCGTCCGGCGCGGGCTTCTCCCAATGGGCTATGAGAAACGCAAACGGTTCGTTCTACTTGGCAACTACGACCGTTGACGGCACGGCAACATCAACAACCGCCGCGCTTTCAATAAACACGAACGGGGTGGTGACGTTCGGCAACAACGTGGCAACGTGTATTGCACTGACCGGAAGCGCGTCGCTGTGTGATGGGGACGATGCAACTGGTGGCGGGGGAGGTACGTGGCCCTTCACTCCAACAACCTATGCGGGCACACCAGTGCAGTCAACTTCAACTCCGCTCTGGCTTACCGCAACCACGCCGTTCTCGCTCATTGCATCGTCGACGTACGCAACGTACGCATCATCAACGCAACTGACTGTGGAAGGAAACTCGTACCTTGCGTCTTTGGGAGGAAGCGTTGGAATCGGAACAACGAGCCCGGTTGATAACTTTTCTTTGGTGGATATCGCGGGAGGAAGCGATGCGTTCCTGACAGTCGGTGAAATAAGCGGTGCGAATACCTATATCGGGCTTGCGTCAAACGGCGGGGCACTTTCAACGAGTAACTACATACTTGCGGCAAACGCTGCAAATACGAACACAATTCTTCGCAGTTCCGGCGGTTCGGTACAGCTCTCTGATACGTCAGGCGTTACCGTTACGAGCCTTGGAGGTTTGGTCGGTGTCGGGTCCACGACTCCCATCACTAGCTTCTCGGTGCAGGGCAATGCTACGTATCAAGGACAGCAGTACACTATGGCGCTTGCGAGTGCGAACACCAACGGTCCCGGAATACTTTTTACCGGAAACTCAACCTACGACGGGCGCAACTGGCAGTTACTTGCAATAGGAGGAGCAAACACGGCAATCGGCGGCGCAGGAGGATTCGCGATAGTAGACCGAGGAACACCGACGACTGCCGCAGCAAACCCGAGGTTCGTCATCGATACGGCAGGTCGTGCGGGGATCGGTACCACGACTCCGTCTTTAGCTCAGCTTACTCTTGCTTCGACGACCGTCCCGCAACTCTCGCTCTCTGCCGGAGCAGGTGTCGCGCAGTGGACGCTTCGAAACACGCCTGGTGGCAACCTTTTGTTTGCGACAACGACGGTTGCAGGAACCGCAACGACGACCACTTCCGCACTTTCAATCACCGGAAGTAACGGGTACGTCGGTATCGGTACCTCAGTTCCGGACACACTGTTTCGGGTAGCGGGTGACAATACCATTACGGCTTCAACGACTGGTGCGCAACGCGTTAGGATTACCGGGTATTCGCCGAGCCTTGAACTTCTTGACTCAAACAGTGCGCAGAATTGGTATTTCGGTATAGATGACTTTGACAGTGATAAGTTAAAAATCGGACGAGGATACGGCGCGGGCCAGTCAACCAACCAACCTGTTCCTGTGGCGCTGACGATAACCGCTTCGGATCACGTGGGCCTCAGTACTACGAGTCCCGCCGGTCCGTTCTCTATCAGCACCAGCAATGCCAATACTATATATGTAGACAATCAGACGGCGGCAAGCAGTTGGCTCAAGATGGCGGCGAACGGTACGGTTATGGGTAACCTCTTCAGATCAGGTAACCACTTGGCGCTTCAGTCGTGGACGGGAGGTGGACACCTACTTCTAAATCCTACAAGTGGGAACGTAGGTATCGGAACATCAAGTCCCGCATGGGCGCTCGACGTGTATAACGCCACCGCCGGGGTCATTGCGCTTTCCGAAGGCGATATAGCCGGGGCAAACACGTTCCTTGTCCAAGACGGAAACCAATTTGAAATTCGCCGTGGCACTATCGGCACAACTGGTGCTATCACAGTGAA
>CAZMOI010000018.1:1397-10340 GCA_964568025.1 uncultured Candidatus Saccharibacteria bacterium | reverse complement strand
CTCTTCAAGTAACGTAGGTATTGGAGGATCCCCGGGAAGTTACAAACTCGACGTCATTGGAAACGTCGGTGTGACGGGTGGTGGCACGAGCGCTCGTTATATTCAGGTTACTAACGGTGGTAACACGACTCAGATCGGTACCGAATCTTCAACGGGCGCGGGCATTCTTACTGGCTCTACGGCATACGCGTCGGTGTATGGCAGTAACGGCGCGGTCCCGCTCCAGTTCGGTACTACTAACACAGTACGCATGACCATTGGCGCGACAGGGAATGTTGGTATCGGTACAACTACCCCCGACTCGCTTTTGACCGTTAATACCGCAGGACTTTCGGGAAGTGCTGCGACAAACAAAGGCTCGATTCAAATTATTGCCAACGCGGATATTAACGCCGGCGCCGGCGGTCTGGAATTCAAATCATCAACCGCATCAAACGGCTATGGATGGAAAGTCGCCGCGCCGGACCGTTCAAACAGTAACGTGCCGTTGTCGTTCGCGTACCGTAACGCAAGCGCTACGTGGACCGAGGCTGTAACTATCGGTTCAGGTGGAGCGGCTGTCGCGGGAGGTGTCGGTATCGGCACCACAACCCCCGCCAACAGACTTACGGTGAACGGCGGTGTTCAGATCGAAGGGGCCGTAAGCACACCGACCAACAGCCCCGGTCTCTTTATGGGACACAGTAGTGGTGCTAGTCAGATCTATTCCCTTAACAACAACGTCGCGTGGCTTCCCATGGGGATAGACGCTTCTACACTTAGCTTGAACAACGCCAGTGGCGGCGGAGTAAACATCGGCACAACCACAACCGCTGGAGGTAGACTGACCATTCAGGGTGCTGCGAATAATACTTCCGGTTTCTTCGGCAACGCGTCGGCCTGCGGTGCTACCTACTTTGCATTCAACATCGGGCTCACAAGTAAGCTTGCGAGCTGCACCGACTTCAACTTCCTCGGTGATCAGGCGGGTGCGATCTGGCTGAACCGACCTACTGGACAGTCTTTACGCATCATGGAAGGAAACAGTGCCGTTGATATGCTTTTTGCCAGCGGCGGATTGACAGGTGTAGGCACAAGTTCCCAGCTTTCTCGCTTTACGATATTCAGTTCAACCGGCCCTCAAATCAACCTCTCCTCCGGTGCAGGTTCCTCGCAGTGGGCGCTCCGCGCGGTCAACAACAACCTGTATTTCGCGACCACAACCACAACTACAACCGCAACCTCCTCTGTCGCGGCACTTCAGATAAACGGAAACGGTACGCTCATAGTCGGCGGAGGTACGGGTAAAATTACGGTCGGTACGTTCGACCCGGTCTATACCGTCGATGGTGTTGCATACGCGACGTATGCCGCGGGTATGATCGGTATCAAAGAAGAAACAACCGGAATTGCTGACATCACCACCCCAATTACCGCACCCGACGGAACGAACGGATACGCAAGCGTAATCGACTTCGACGATGAGCCTGTCGGGTCCGACTTGTGGCTCTTTGCTCAGACCACTCATATACGGAGAACCATTGATCGGTTGGTAGTGCTACTTTCCGCGGAAGACGGACACAAGGTGTGGTACACAATTGACCGTGCGGAAAGGAAGGTGTACCTCCTCTCAGACAAACCAACGCGCGTTTCGTACCGTATGACCGCTCCGCGGTTTGACTATGAAGAATGGTCGAACTTCAACCACGACGGCGTGACCGGCTTTACGCCTCCGACAGGCGACCTGACCGAATATTTTGCAACCGCTCCTATATCGTTCGGCGGACTCAACTTGCTTGCGGGCACCACAACTATCGCAGAACTCACGACTGCCGGAAATCCATCATTGGAAAAGCCGTGGGTAGCGTCACTTTCAGGAGTCAGTGCCGGACTAAAGAACGCCATGGGTGTGCTGTCGGCAAGTGTCGTTGAAGCATTTGAAGGTGCGCAATATTTTGCAGACGGTATCTTTGAACGGGTTTTTGCAGCCGAAGTGCACACAGACAAGATTTGCGTATCGGACGAAAACGGAGAAACTTGCCTTACCCGCGCGCAACTCGACGCACTCATTGCGGGTGCCGTAGCCGCACAAAACCCGCCTCCACCGGAAGCTCCACAGGGAGGAGGTCCCGAAGAGGGGGGAGCCGATACCGAAGCTCCGGTTGTTACAGTAAACGGAAATAATCCGGCTGAAATAACAGTAGGAGACACCTATGCAGACTTCGGAGCAACAGTAACTGATAACGTGAGCCAGAATTTGGGGTATAGCACCTTTGTGAATGGAGAAGAGGTTACCACTGTCTCTATCGACACTTCAGTTCCCGGTACCCACACGATCCTTTATAGAGCCGTCGACCAGGCGGGGAATATAGGAGAGGCGACACGCACAGTAGTCGTGTCTGAAGGTGTCGTTGAGGGTTCAGGGGGAGGGGGTGAAGGAGGGTAACCCCCGTGGACTTCTATATAATATAAGAAGGTATACATGCGAAGTTTATTTCCACCAGCCCTTGTCCTAGCAATAGCCCTCCTGGCTACGCCCGCGCTTGCGGAAGCGCTTCCGGGGTATATCACGGAGAATCTTGGACGTGGTTCTCAGGGGGATGAGGTACGGTTGCTGCAAGAGTGGCTTGCAACCGACACGACACTGTACCCAGAAGGCGTCGTTAACGGAGAGTACGGTGCGGCAACGGAACGGGCAGTTAAGCGCTATCAGGAACGGAAGGGGATGGTTCTTCAGACCGCGAACGGTGCAGCGTCCGGCATGGTCGGACCGATGACCCGCGCGAACCTCAACATCGATTTTTCTGGGACTCAAGGAGGTATCGCAAGCGTTGAAGCTAAATATGGTGACGCATGGATGTGGAATGGAAAGAAATTTATTCCGCTCGTAGAAACAATCTATCTTGCGGACCGTCCCGTCGCGGGTCGGTTACATGTTTGGTTTTATCCTGTTCATATTCCAGAAAAAGAAACTCCGATGATTACAGTTGGAGAATATTCTGTGGGGGTTGCGGCGGAAGGGTATTTGTATGCAAAAAGCTCCCGTGGCACGGCCGGTGCAAAATTAACACGACTCGTTCGTGATGAGTGGCAACATTTGTCCGTACTGTTCACGAAAGATGACGCGGTGTTTATTGTAGACAACCAAGTTTCCGAAGTTGTCCCGTTAACACCACGAGACAGGTTCTTCTTCAGCGGATTTTTCGATACGCTGTTTTCGCCTCTTAAGAATTTCTCCTTCTCATTCCTTCCAAGCAAAGGTTCCGCGCCGATACTTATTTCCCAAAAAGAAACAGATCAAGGGGAGGGTGTTTTCTCCGGCATTATTTCGTTCGTTAAGAACCTCATAGGTGCCGGTGAGACGGTGCCACAACCCGGAACCATGGCGACAGAACCTCCGGCACAGGAGGTTGCTACATCGACCAAAGAAGCGCCTGAGCCCATCGCGACGCTTCCTCAACTACCGTCAAAACCTAAAACTCCGCCGTTGATTCCCGAATTGTTCCCGCCGGCAACCACGACGACCGTAACACCCATAGCTTCCTCCACGCTTCCTGTGGGGAGCATCCCGTCTGTTTCGGCGTCCTCGACGAACGCAACCTCAACAAACTCGAAAGCTACTACGACAGCTCAGACGGCAACTTCTACCGGATCTTCAAGCACACCACCCGCCGTTTCTTTGGGCGGGTCAGCGCCCGCTGTGCCGGCGAATGTGGCACCGTCCCTAGCACTTTTGGGAAGCAGCGCCGTTTCGATACCTACCGGAAGCGTCTATACCGACCCCGGCGCGACCGCATCCGATGCCGAAGACGGCAGCCTCACCGCATCGATAGTCGCAACCGGCACAGTAAACCATCTTATTCCGGGAGATTATACGATTTCCTACACTGTTTCAGACTCCAAAGGACTTACGACCTCCGCAGCAAGAGTCGTAACGGTTACTCCGCCATCACCTCTCCCTCCTGAACAGCAAACGCCGGTCTATGCCATCCCGACCGCAGGTCAGCAGGTTGCATACTCGCTACAAAGCGGATCTGCAGCGAATCCGAATTTCATCAACGTTACTATCAATCCTCTGCATGTGTATGTCGGAGATACACAAACCCTGACCGTTTCGGTGTCCTCTCCGGGTGGCGTCGCATCCGTTGTTGCGGTGACGCAACTTGATACGACAACTCTGACCTTACCTCTGGCAAAGCAATCCGAGTCAGGGGACAGTGCCACATTCTCCGCATCCTGGGTGGTGTACGACACGCACGTTCGTACGTACCGCACGACATTCACTGCAACTGCACATTCAGGAGCGACGAACTCGACCACGATGGCGTGGTCCGACCCGTGTTCCGGCGTAACTCATGGAACTAATTCCACATTGGGGGCGGATTGTACCGTTTCATCTATTGACGGTCTTGATGCAGGCACGCTCACTATTCCTTCTGGTAGGACTCTCACTATTAACACCGGAGGTACGTGGGCATTCAACCCCGGCACCTCTATCGTTGTTGATGGAGTCCTTTCGAAGGGTACAGGTGGTCAGATTAAAAAAGGGTATCTCTTCTATCAAGAATGCACTGATTGTGTTGACACCAACACTAGGTATTTCTTCACGACCGAACCTCAAACCGGGTACGTTCGTGCAAAGGATTATAGCCAAGCCACCTACGAGACGATGTATCTTTGTTTCGCACCGGAGACCCCTATACTTATGGCAAACGGTACTACGAAAGCGCTACAAGACGTGCGTATGGGTGATGTTGTTCTCGGTGAAGATGAACATGGTAATCGGCGAAAAAATATTGTTACCTATGTCTATAACCACGGGCCCAAGGAGCATGGCATGAGCCCTACGGGCATGCGGAAGATAAACGGACATCTCTTGGCAACGCCGGAGCATCTCATCAAGACTGCTCGGGGGTGGGTTATGGCGGATGAACTCCGAATAGGGGACATGTTAATTGGCGTGAGCGGCGCTGTCATGGTTTCGTCAATTGAACACGCGTCTGTTCCTGAATACCTGTACAATCTGACGACGTATCCGACGCACACCTATTTTGCAGGCGGAGTCCTGGTTCACAACATGAAAGGCCACTGCACGTTCTGTTAATGAAAGGCCCGTTCTATTTGCAGGCTTTCGTTCCTTTACTCCTCTGCATTTTTGTAATCTTGGGGGCGGTATACCTTTGGGAGGACATACATGATGCTATTTCATTTCCGGAACTCGCGGAATTGAACGGCGTACGCGGGTGGGATCTTCAGGAATACAGCAACTATTTTGCACGTCTTGCAAAAGACAAAGGCGGGCTCTATGCGTACGATGTGTTGCGGAAGGCACACATTCCGAGTACCACGGACATTCACGAAGTTGCACACGGCATTGGGTACGCCTTGTATGCAGAAAAAGGACTTTCCGGCATGGGGGATTGTACGCAGGAATTCAGAAACGCCTGCTCGCACGCGTTGGTTATACAAGCGTTTTTGGAATATGGAAATGGCGCACTTCCGGAAATTATCCGCGCCTGTAGCAGTGCTCCTGGCGGACCCTATGCGTATTCAACGTGCATGCACGGGGTCGGCCACGGCATCCTTGCGTTCCTTGAATACGACTACGAAAAAACGCTAGGAGAATGCCGCGCCGTTCGCGACATGGTGTCCGATTCCGATTGGCGTGGGACACCTGAGGATATCTGGAGAAAATGCGTTGAGGGCGCTACGATGGAATTGGATCAGGGCGCACACGACGCAGTCGCGTGGGAAAGGGCAAAAGCGAATTACTTCCCCGAGGACGATATTCTGATGCCGTGCAACGCACCGTATGTTGATAGCACCGTAAAGCCGATGTGTTACTCCTACATCACGTGGCGTTTTTTGGAGAAAGCTGGTGCCGTGAGGGACATGCCCTCGCCGGAAGCGTACCGGAATGCGATGCAGTATTGTCTCTTGATTCCCGAGGAGGAGGCAGGGAATCGCGGAGGCTGTTTCGCGGGCTTCGGCAAGAATTTTATTTACATGGTTTCTGAGGACGAGCGAAAAATCGCATCTCTTCCTGACTCAGCGCTCGAGGAATTGAATTCCTGGTGCAGCCTTGCCGGGAACGAAAAAAACAAGCACCCCTGTATTCTCGCTGTCCTCACAGGATTATTCTTGAACGGTATCAGCACAGAAAATACTGCTATTCGTTTTTGTGCCGCAGAAACGGATATTTCGCTTTTGCGCACGTGCTATGTACATCTCATCAGTTCCGCGCGTTTCGTTTACACTGATGCGGCGCGATTCTCGGCGTTCTGCGCGAAAGTGCCAGCTGAATTAAAAGCGCGCTGTATTGCAACTCCTGTTCATGGCCCGTAGAATTTTTTTTGTCGTTCTCGTCGGAATACCCCTCGTTCTTTTTCTTGTCTTTATTGATAACTACCTTTCCCCGTATTCCGAGGCGCGTGACCTTGGGCGCGTGTCGTGGTCACAAGCTCGGTATTCCGACTATTTCACCACTCTCGCGAACACCAAGGGCGCGCTCTACGCGTTTGAAACGCTGCGGCGGACGGATTTTCAGGCACCAGTCAATACGCATGGGATTGGCCACGCCATCGGCAGGGTGCTCTACGGTGAAAAGGGCCTCGGAGGTATGAGTGATTGTACCGAAGAGTTTCGAAGCGCATGTGCTCATTCAATTGTGATACATGCTTTTGCAGCACAGGGGCCCGGGGCACTTCAAGCCATAGTGGGAGCATGCAAGCGTGCTCCGGGAGGACAGGGTGCTTTCACGATTTGCGTACACGGGCTTGGCCACGGCATCCTTGCATACCTTGAGTATGACTTTTCGAAAGCCGTACGGATGTGCGCCGATGTGGCGCCTGACATGTCTGAAACCGAGCGCCCGCATCGCTTCGCAAGTCCCTACAATGAATGCATCGGCGGCATGGTAATGGAAATGGGACAGGGAGCGCATGACGAGACTCTGTGGGGCCAAATGGCGCCACTCTACATTCCGGTAAGCGATCCCCTGATGCCGTGCACGAGCGACTTCCTTCCGCGCGAAGGTCGTGCAGCCTGTTATGAATATGTAACGGAACGCCTTTTAGTCGCGGTCGGTGCACCTGAAATTCTTCCTCCTCCAGAGTATTACCCACGTGCGCAATCTCTTTGTGAGAAAGCGCCGTCGGAGTATCGAGGTGCTTGCTATGCGGGCTTCGGAAAAGAATTCGTGTTTTATGCAACGCAGCTCGACAGTAAAGATGTGAACCGCCTTTCCGATAAGGCGCTTATGAATATCAGGACGTGGTGTGCAGGTTCAGAGAACGACGTGGGCATTGAGCAGTGCAACCGTATGGCGCTAGATTCGCTTTTTTGGGCGGGAGAAAATAATCCACGTTCTGCGGCCTCCTTCTGTCGTATCGCGCCTTCGAGATCACATGAGGCGTGTTACCGCGCATTCATTGAAAACGTCTCTATTTTCCTGAAAGGGAATGAGAAAGAAACCGCATGCTCGTTGGTTCCTGAAGCATTACGCTCGGTTTGTAGGGCGTCGGACGATACAATAGACGCATGAAATCTGTTCTTCCGTGGATCCTGGTTTTGTCGACCGCTATCGGACTCGTAATACTGTCGTCTCCTTTCCTTAAAAATGGAAAAGAATCTCTGTATCCTGAATTAAAGGAGATTGCTACATACCCCGATTGGACGACGGAAAATTTCATGCCGTACTTTGAAACTCTTGCTGAAACAAAGGGTGCCCTCTATGCGTTCGACGTCCTTTTAGAGGCCGAATTGTCGCCACAGATAAACGTGCATCTTCTGGGTCATGAAGTCGGGGCGGTTCTTTATAAAGAAAAAGGAATCGAAGCAATGGAGTTGTGTACTCAGGATTTCAGGAATGCCTGTTCGCATTCGGTTGTGATCGGCATCATGAGTGATTACGGAGAAGGGAGCTTAGAAACGATAGCAGACATATGTAGGCAATCACCCGGCGGACGTGGCTCTTACACCATGTGTTTCCACGGTCTTGGTCACGGGGTTTTGGCATATACGCGGTACGATCTCGAAAAAGCGATCGCGATGTGCGAAAAGGTTGGGACGCCGGAATATGGGAACGGGGAAACGATCGAATGCGTCGGTGGCGCGATTATGGAGATGGATTTCGGGATCCATGATCCCGAAAAGTGGCAGGTTCAGGCGCCGAAATACTACAGCAAAGAGGACGTCCTTGCGCCGTGCACCGCCGCATTTATCCCGGGGACCGCGCGGCCGATCTGTTACACGTATCTAACGCCGCATCTGATGCGCCGCGCGGGTTTTGATACGGGCAATCTGAAAAACGCCGATTACCGTGACGCGTTCGCTTTTTGTGATCTGCTACCCCGTAATTCGCATGAAGAGCGCGATTCATGCTTCGGGGGATTCGGGAAAGAGTTCGTCGGGTTTGCAAAGAAGCCGGACGTCCGTGATTTCGGCTCGATACAAACGCCGGAGCTTGTGGCGATACGCGCTCAATGCGGTCAGGCAGGAAGCGCAGCTGGCACAGCCGCATGTAACAGTGCCGCGCTCGCATCCCTGTATTGGGGCGGGGAAAGCAACCCCGACGCATCGTTCCGGTTCTGCGCGATAGCAGGCGTCGCGGAAGAGACCTGCTATCGGGAGCTTGCGGGGCTCATAAGCCGGTATGTGCCGGATGTGGTTGGCCGTACCGCACTTTGCGTGCGGTTTCCGGAAACATATCAGGCTCTCTGCCGCGGCGGATAACATATGAAAAAGACATACGTTTCGATCGGTCTCGCGCTCTTTATTCTCGGAGCTTTTGGAGCGCTTTCGTTTTTTTTGGCGAACCCGCCTACCGCCGTATACCGCGATACGGATCACGCATACAACAGGGAATACTGGCGGCAGGAAA
The DNA here is from genome assembly GCA_964568025.1 of uncultured Candidatus Saccharibacteria bacterium. Classification (GTDB taxonomy): domain Bacteria; phylum Patescibacteriota; class Minisyncoccia; order Phycocordibacterales; family Phycocordibacteraceae; genus Phycocordibacter. Next base: position 1,480 of record CAZMOI010000018.1, on the reverse strand, counting down.
TCGAGTATCGCGGTCCGGCGTACGCGTACCAGGAATTTCAGAAACGGAACCTTGAAGCTCCGAAGAGAAGGCAGCATTTTGCC
>CAZMOI010000018.1:0-1387 GCA_964568025.1 uncultured Candidatus Saccharibacteria bacterium | reverse complement strand
CGCACGTGATGGGGACGATCCTCTATGAGAAGCTCGGGCTTTCAGGGATTGTCGTATGTGATGATGCGTTCGCATTCGGCTGTTATCACGGCTTTTCTTCGTACGCCATCGCGGAGCGAGGGGAGCGGGCGATTGATCAACTGACGGAAATCTGTATCTCGGAGTTCGGACCCATCTCCGGTTGCCAGCACGGTATCGGTCACGGCATGTTGGAATATGCAGGATATGACGATCTTCCCGGTGCGCTTCGTATGTGTGAGTCGCTTGTCTACCAACCCACTCCTTTGATCGGCTGTACGTCAGGAGTTTTTATGGAATACTTCACACCTTTGTCCGGAGGAAGCCCCGTGCAGTTGGAACATTACCGGTTTGATCCTCAGGCTCCGTATGTCCCTTGCCCGGACGTTGCAGACCGCTTCAAACGGTCTTGTTACTTTGAACTCGGTCAGGCACTTCGTCAGACAGAAGGTTCAGATTATTTTTCGGTTTGCGGGAAGCTCTCCGGGAAAGAGCGGCAGGCTTGTTTCCTGGGTGTCGGCACCGATCTTGCACGCATCCCTGATCCGCACGACGTGCTTACTCGTTGCAGGACCCTTTCGCCGGAAGATGAGCTTTATTGCAGGGCGGGTGCGGCATGGGGATATGCGAGCGAGAATTTGGAGCGGTCCTGGTTCATGTGTATGTATGAGGATTACGAGAAAAAAACGGCATGTGTCCGTGCCGCGGATATCACTGAAGGCATCGACCCGCCGCTCGTAGAACCCGCTTCATGAATGCTGTCTGGCGAGATCTTTGCATAGCAGGCTTCTTCGTAGCGATCGTTTTCGTGTTTTCCTTAGTCGCTGAACGCGCCTTTTCGGGCGACGCGCTTTCTCGCTTCGCTGATCGAGTGATGAGGGAGTGTACCGGGGCACAGTATCCCGTCGCGTGTTTCGACGAAGCGATTCCGCGTCTTATGGATGAAAGTTTATCTATGGAAGATGCGTTCCAAGTAACACGCATAATCCAAGGAAAAAGGCCCGACTATTTCTACTGTCATGTGCTCGGGCATAGGCTTGCGGAAAAAGAAACGGCGAAAGACCCGTCTCAATGGACAGAGGTCGTAGCGCGGTGCCCGACGGGGATCTGTTCAAATGGTTGCATCCACGGCGCGGCACAGGAGCGGTATCGGAAAGAATCGCTTTCACCCCCGGAGGTACAGTTGGCTCTCGCGGAGCTTACGGATACTTGCGAGTCGGGCGCAGGCAAGCGCGTGTTCACGGGCGTTGAACAGGCAAGTTGTTATCACGCGCTCGGACACCTGGCGATGTTTATAACGGGAGGCGATGTGCCGAGCTCGCTTTCGGCGTGTGACACGGTCGCGTATAAGGATGTCGAGAATGACTAT
>CAZMOI010000017.1:1294-15542 GCA_964568025.1 uncultured Candidatus Saccharibacteria bacterium | reverse complement strand
TCCGACCGAAGCAGGGTATACACCGCCGAAACAATGTAATGACGGACTCGACAATGATGGAAACGGTTTTATTGACTATCCGAATGACCTAGGTTGTTCCGGCACGACCGACAACGCGGAGACCGGTTACAACACACAGTGTTCCGACAATATAGATAACGACAACAACGGAAAGAAGGACTATCCTGCAGATTATGGGTGCGCATCATTAACCGATACTGCGGAGCGTGGATGGACGCCGCCTGCTAGTGCCTCGTCGGGGCTTCAGGTTTATAAGACGCAATCCAAGCGCGACTACTACAACGTCGTCTATCCTGATCAGGCGATCAACGGAAACGTCAACGAAACATCAGCACACAGCGGCTGGCCTGCTACGAATCTCGCCGGAGGAACCATTTCCGATACGGGAAAGCGCATTTGTTATTTGTATGATCCGACGGCAACCATAACCGAGTGGACCTTGGGCGGATTCGATTCACCTGGAAACAACAGCATGGCGGCGTGGGATAAATCTTCATCCTTGTGGCGCACCGCCTCCGCGAGTGCGTTCGGAAATAAGCGTTATAACTATCTGACCTGTAAAACGTGGGCGCCACCGGACGTAAGCCTTACAGTATCGGATACGGATATAAATTCTGGAGAGTCGGTTACTTTAACTTGGGGAAGTCAGCATCAGCGCCAGGGAACGTTTACCACGCAAAATTTCAGCAATACGATTACGATTCCGGCGCATGAGGAGACCGTAACGGATCTTACCTGTAGCGATGTTCAGACGGGCAATGACGCGCCCGGCGAAACTATGTATATGGTGAACGTGCAAAGTCGAACACAACTTGCACTTCCAAATAACTGTTGGTGGGAAACGACCACACAGTGGGTTCCTGAACAAACACTGACTGTCGTTTCCGGATCGCGCACCGTGTCGCCCACGCAAACCACTACGTACAAATACACAGGCACCAACGTGAACGGTGCGTGGACGGAAGAAGTGACCGTAAACGTTACCGAATTCGCATCTTTAGGTGCAACTCCCGCGACTATTTCGTGGGGGAGTTCGTCCGTTCTTGATTACTCCTGCCCATCCGGAAGCACCTCCGCAACTATAAACAATGGCGTCGGAAGCCTGTCTCCTGTCGCTTCCGGCACAAAAAGTGTCAGTCCGACCGCAACAACCGTGTACACGCTTTCCTGTGTCGCACCAGGCGGAACAACTCAAGATTCGGCAACCGTTACTGTAGTACCTCAATGCGGAGACGGACGCGACAACAACGGAAACGGCGTCGCGGACTCAGCTGAGCCAAATTGCCATACGGACGGCAACCCCAGCAATCCCGCTACATATGACCCAACCCATGAAGACGAGTCAACCCCGCTGACTCCACCGGAAACAAATCCGACTGTTACTTTATCCGCATCCCCAACAACAATCATTGCAGGGCAGACTTCCTACCTGACCTGGAGCTCTTCCGCGAACGCCGACACCTGTACATCGCCAGACTTTAATACGGGTGGAGCCACAAACAGAAGTGCACCGGGGGTAGCGGTCTCTCCTCCTTCAACTAGAACGTATAACATTACTTGTACGAACACTGACCCCAATCCTGACCTTTATGGGTACGGCAGTGCAACTGTTACTGTTGTGTCCGCGCCAACCTTGTCTATCACGCCAAGCAAAACTCAGGTACGGGCAAACGAACAAATATCGCTTACCTGGAACGGCGGTACGGCTGAAAGCTGTTCAGTTATAGGTCCGGGCTTCTATCAAACCGGTGTTACGGGAACCGTGAATAACATCACCATTTCGAACCAAAGCACCTACACCATGACCTGCACGCGACTTTCCACCCAGTACCAGCAGTCAACCACCGTCAAACTTCTCCCGGCGTACGACGAAGATTAGAGGGTCTCTCTCCGTAATACCCGCATACGGGACACCGCTCCGGGGCGCACGCCCCAGGTCTTAGTATCCCGTATGCGGGTATTACTCCGTTTAGGTGTTTGCGAGGGAACCTCGACGAGAGTTGTTTTCTTAGCATGGTTTTGGTATAGTTTTGCGACAATGAAGGCAGACATACATCCTAAAAACTACCGCCAGGTTGTCTTTCAGGACGCTTCAAACGGCACTCAGTTCATCATGGGTTCCACTGTTGATACGGACCAGACCGTTGTTGTAGGGGGTAAGACCTACCCGCTGTACGTCGTAGAAATATCTTCGGCTTCACACCCGTTTTATACCGGGAAACAGACGACTCTCGACCGTGCCGGTCGCGTGGATCGCTTTAAGAAGCGCACTGCAGCTCGTAAGAAAAGTTAGCTACCACTCCCGATACACCCTGAAAATGGGTGTATCTTTTTAAGTATGGCGGAAGATATCGGCGAATTCAGGGAAGACCCAAAAACCGCATACCTTGCGGCGGAGTATGACCGGCTCCAGGAAGAGCTGAAACGGCTCCAGGATCTTTCCGAAGAAGATCCGTCACTCGCGGAACTTGCAGGTGAGGAACGAGCTTCTCTTATAGGGCAGTCAGAAACGCTTCTAAAACAGATGCAGGATATTCTTACTCCGGAAGGCGGAGAAGGGGACGAGCCGTATGCGGTTGTGATGGAGTTTCGTGCCGGTGCGGGCGGAGACGAAGCGGCGCTTTTCGCCAAGGAATTGGCGCGTATGTACCTTAAGTACGCTGAGCGAAGGGGGTATGAAACGAAACATTTGGATGAAGGACTTGCGTCTATTGAAATTCGCGGAAAAGACGCGTACCGGAAACTCAAATGGGAAACAGGTGTTCATCGCGTTCAACGTATTCCCGAAACTGAAAAGTCCGGCAGGGTCCACACTTCAACCGCATCGGTGGCGATTTTGCCTATCCGCACGCATCCCAAATTTGAATTAAACCCGGCGGATTTGGAACTTGAATTTTCCCGCGCAGGCGGAGCAGGAGGACAAAACGTCAACAAGGTGGAAACGGCGGTACGCATCGTTCACAAGCCGACAGGCATTGAGGTTCGCAGTCAGTCTGAGCGAAGTCAGAAGGCAAACCGCGATAAAGCAATGGCGATACTTTCGGCAAAACTTGAAACCGCCGCAGAAGAGAAGGCGGCCAAGGAGCATGCCGCAGAGCGTAAGGCGCAAATTGGTACAGGGGACAGATCGGAAAAAATTCGGACCTATAACTTTACCCAAGACCGGGTTACGGACCATCGCATCAAGGAATCGTGGCACAACATACCCCGTCTTTTGGAGGGGGAACTTGATGGGTTATTTGATACCCTCGAAAAGGCGGTAGAAGCCGCAGGCGAAGCCCCGGTTGTCTAAAAACTCCCTTCGTGTTAGAGTTTTGCGCATGTCCAAAAATGTTACCGATCTGGTAGATGCCCTCTTTAAGGTAGGGGCGCACTTCGGCTATTCCCGTTCCCGTCGCCATGCGACCATGAAAGAATTGGTCTACGGCTCCAAGAACAGAACCGACATTCTTGACCTCACAAAAACAGCCCCGATTCTCGAAGACGCGTTGGCGTTTGTCCGTGCTTTGGGCGCTAACGGAAAGACCCTACTTTTCGTGTCCGGTAAGCCCGAAATGCAACACTTGGTTGAGGAAAAGGCTCAATCTATTTCCATGCCGTACGTTGCAGGCAGATGGCTCGGAGGCACGTTGACGAACTTTGAAGCGATCCGCAAGCGAGTGAAGTACATGCAGGAATTGGTATCCGATCGCGATTCAGGTGTTTCAGCAAAGAAATACACCAAGAAGGAGCGCGTGTTGATTGAGCGCGAAATTACCGAACTCGAAAATAATTTCACTGGTATTGCGTCGATGGAGCGACTCCCTGACGCGCTTATCATTGTCGACACTCGTCGTGAATCTATCGCCGTAAAGGAAGCAAACTTGGTTAAGGTTCCCGTTGTCGGCATTATGAACTCTGACTGTGACCTTTCCGAAGTTCAGTATCCTGTCGTCGGTAACGACGCGAACCGCGAAAGCGTCGCGTTCTTCCTCGAGAAGATTGTGGAAGCCTACAAGGCAGGTTCTTCAGGAAAAGCAGCCTAAACTTTTAATTCACCTATCGCCCATACGGGGCGTGTATACTAGTACACTATGGCAATAACGTCGGAACAAGTAAAAGAATTACGAGAAATGACGGGAGTATCCGTCATGCAGTGCAAGGCGGCGCTTGAAGAGGCGGGCGGAAATATAGAAAAGGCATTAATGATCCTTTCTAAGAAGAGCGGTCAAATTGCCGCAAAGAAAGGAGACAGGGAATTGGGCGCAGGCACTGTTGCTTCGTACGTACACGCAAACAAGGAGGTCGGGTCTATGGTGGTACTTCGTTCCGAAACTGACTTCGTTTCAAAAAATGAAGAGTTTGTAACTCTTGCGCGAGAGATAGCGCTTCAGGTAGCCGCTTCAAATCCCGCATACATCACACGCGAAGAAATCCCCGCTGAAAAACTTGAGGAAATGAAAAGTCTCTTCGTAAAAGAGGTTGAAGGAAAGCCTGAGAACATGAAAGAGACCATTCTTAAGGGTAAGGTTGATGCGTATCTGAAGAACATTGTGCTTCTAGAGCAGGCGTATATAAAAGATCCGGAAAAAACGATTCAGTCTCTCATTGAAGGAGCAGTACAGAAGTTCGGTGAGCGCGTAGCGGTGGGTAAGTTTGCGCGTTACACGGTGAAATAGCATATGTGGGCTTTGATTCCGTTCATAGTGTCCCTCCTTCTCATGGCGGGATACATTGCGTTTCGTATGCATGAAGAAAAGAAAGGCTTTATGCTTTTTGCAACTGCGCGGGCGAAGGCGGATGAAGCAGTTCTTGGTGCGTACCGTGCTGCCGTAACCAAGGATATTCCTTCCCACTTTCGAGTATTCTTGATTCACGCGGCACATTACGTGACGCATGCGGTAGTCGTTCTTGCTGTACAGGTTCTGCGTGCGATTGAGCGACCATTGGCACGCTTTTCCTACCGTTTGCGTCGCAATATTCCGGTTGCCAACGGCAAAGCGCCGTCCGATTTTCTTACAACTATTAAACCCGCAAAGCCTTCTTCGGATGGCGAATCAAAGGTTGATTAGTTATAGTAAAGAGTAAGCCGCCTTAGCTCAGTTGGTAGAGCAACACTTTTGTAAAGTGAAGGTCCCCAGTTCGAGCCTGGGAGGCGGCTCCAAAAATTACACGTATTTTTTGATACAATCAGCTTCTAATGGACCTCTTTAAACTAGGAAAGGGAAGCAAGCTCCGCTACGGAGAGAACCCACATCAGGAGGGGTGGTTTTATGAAACCGACGATGCGTCGGACGACCCCTTGGCGCTTTCAAAATTTCATTTTCTGCAGGGTAAAGAACTCTCCTACAACAACTACCTCGACATGGACGGTGCGTTGTTTGCTCTGTCGCATTTAGGGGCGAATAAGCCTGCGTGCGTCATCGTAAAGCACACTAACCCCTGTGGAGCCTCCCGAAGGGACACTATTGCCGAGGCGTATCAGGGGGCTTGGTATGAAGGGGATCCGCTGGCAGCGTTTGGAGGAATTATGGCGGTAAATCGTGAAGTCGACGGCGCCCTGGCGGAGAAAATGATACAGAACTTTTTTGAAATACTCATGGCACCTTCAGTTACTGAAGAGGCCAAGGCGGTTTTTGCAAAGAAACCGAACATTCGCGTCATGCTCAACTCTGCGCTTCTCAATCCCGCTCCGGCAAGCGCAAAGCAGGTGCACAAGGTTCGTGGGGGAGTGTTGATGCAGGACGCCGACACGGCGAAAGTTACACGCGACATGCTTAAAGTGTCGACCAAGCGTGCGCCCACCGAAGAGGAGATTAACGATATGTTGTTTGCCTGGGCGGTATGTCGTTCAACGAAATCAAATACGGTTGTTGCCGTAAAGAACGAAACGCTTATTGCCTCGGGCGCAGGCCAACAGGACAGGAAGCGCTGTGCTGAATTGTGTGTGTCAAAAGGTGGAGAAAAAATGAAAGGCGCGGTTTCCGCTTCCGACGCGTTCTTTCCGTTTCCGGACGCACTTCAAGTATTGATAGATGCGGGCGTTACCGCGGTTATACAGCCTGGAGGTTCGGTCAACGATGCGAAGGTAGTAGAAGCAGCTGACAAAGCCGATATTGCGATGGTGTTTTCAGGAGTTCGTGCCTTTAGGCACTAACTTAACGCGCTTTTTGGGTTGTCGTGGCGGTTGATGTCGCGAGCTTGTCCAAAGGAAGTATTTTTTCTATAGACTCGAGATCGGACAGTCCGTAGTGAATCTTTCCGTTTACCGAAAACGCGGGGAGGTTGTTTTCTATCTTGTTGATGGCAATAAGCGTATCCAAAGCGCCTAGGTCGAGGTTGTAGTCGAACGAGTACACACGAAGTTGAGGGTACGTCTCGCGCAAGTAGGTCAACACGTGACCCGCCGAATCACACTTCTCGCAGTCACCCTGGTTTGAGTAGAAGTAGAGGACGAACACGGGTTTCAATTTACACTTCGTCGCAACCTGTTGCATCAGCAAGTAGTCCTTTATTTCAAGCAGGGAATACTGACGTTTGAGTAGAAGCACCGTGCTATTTTTTGAACCTAGTTGTGCTTCCGTATAGTCCAAGCGCTCCGAGAGGTCGTTAAGCTCGTCTGAAAGGACTGAATTTTCCGCTATCTCCTCGCAGGAGAGGCGAGTAAGGAGGTCGAACTGCGTTTCGAGCGATAGAGTGTCGGTTGATATCTGTTCCTGGATAGTTCGAATTTCCGACAGGCGCACGTCGTTTATCGCGCTTGCGACCCAAAATCCCGTCGCAAATATTGCGCTTGCGATAATGAAGGCAAGGATGGCGTTTCGCAATTCTGGAGCCATAAAGGGGCAGTATACAGAGCCTTATGCCGCAAGTCACTACCGGACACGAATAAATTTCCTGACGGAAATTTTTCGCGATCCCCGGCTCGGTATTTTTGCCTTGCCTTCGGCAAACAAAAATACACCTGCGCCCGCGTTATCGTAAGAAAAGCGACAAGCAGATGTCGCTTTTCTTCGCTAGCGCCACGATCTCCTAGTTCCGGTTAGTACGTCGAATATCGCCCGTACCTGCCAGGCGGATGCGATAAAGCCATACAAAAGAAAGTACCAGATAAGAAAGAAACCAAAGCGTGTTTCTTTCTCGGCTATTTTTGCCCCCATGAATATAAAGGCGATCATTATTGAGAGGGTAATGAGAGAGAGGATGCTGAGCGGGGTTACCGGTACAAAAAACCAATCAAATGACGGAACGCCGAACGTATACGAGAGAGGGACTTCCATTGCGCGCGTCGTGTATTCCCACAGCGCTTGCCCCGCCTTAAAGAGCGTTATACCAATAAAGATAATTCCCGAAACAACAGAGAAGTAAGCAAGTGGAAGTACGAGAAGTCCCAGAACGCCTTTTTTCGGATTTCCAATAAGATCGCGGTAGTCGAAGCTGTTTCGTAAAAAGCCCGTTCCCCAGCGGGTGCGTTGTTTGATAAGACCTACAACGGTAGTGGGTACTGTCGTAAAGACGGAGGCTGAAGGAGCGTTTTGTATCTGCCACTTGCCTTCGCGTTGCATGCGCATTGCTATTTCCATGTCTTCCGTCTGGTGCGCGTCTTTAAACGGTCCCAACGCTTCGAATATTTTTTTCCTATAAATTGTAAACGGGCCCGGGGTTACGTAGAGCCCGTTAAACGTCGCCATTGAATGGCGAAGCATAATGCCGAACATGTACTCCGCATCTTGCATATGCTCCAGCATCGTTTTCGGGTCGTTAACAGACATGGACGATGTGACTGCTCCTATTGAGTCGTTGTCGAAATTTGCCATGACCCGTTTTAGCGCCTGCGGAGTTACAAACGAGTCCGCGTCGAGGCACCCCACAAATTCGCTGTTTGAAACGGCAATACCCGCATTAAGCGCGGTGTGTTTCCCCCCGTTTTCTTTGTGGATGACCGTTACCAAAGGGTTTTCTTTGTACTGACGCATTATTTCCGCGGTGTTGTCCGTAGAACCGTCGTCGACGAGAATAATTGAATATTTGTCGCGCGGGTAGTCGACGGCAAGGAGAGAATCAACCGTACCTTTAATAGTGGCTCCTTCGTTGTAACAGGGAACAATAATAGACACTGACGGGTACGTTTCGACGTCAATTTTATGCCTGCGTCGTATCGCTCCTTTTTCAAAAAACGTGAGTATTGCAAATACCTCAAAGAAAAGACTGACGAACAATATGACGTATACCAGGAGGTCGAGAGCCATGGATGTGAAGCTAGTGTATCAGAAAAACGCCTTACCGAACGGTGGCACCATAGAGCTCAACTGTACTTTTTTCCAATTTTTTGTGAAGGGCGTCGACTTCAGTGTTGGTAAGGGTCCGGTCTAATGAGCGATAGGTAATCCGATAGGCGTAACTTATCTTATCGGATCCGAATTTTTCATCGTTTTCGTATTTGTCCAAAAGCTCTACCTGCTCAGCCATGTCACCCAATAAGTCGCGTACGAGATCAAAGTAGTTGTTAGGTATAAAATCCTTACTGACTATAAAAGAGATGTCGCGTACTACCGGAGGAAATTTACTTACTTCCTTAAACTCCTGCCCAAGAACAAGTTGCCGCTTTACCCGTTCATCAGACGACCATAAGAGGCGGATATCCGGCAATTGCATACTGATAATTGCCAAGCGCTCAAGTCCGAATCCGAACGCCCAGCCGTTGTAGCCCTCAACTCCGAATTTGGAAAGAACGCTCTTTTTTATCATGCCGGCTCCCAGTATTTCGACCCATTCACCACGCACGTTAACTTCAACTTGTGTTGACGGGTTAGTGTAGGGGAACGTGTCGTCAAGGAAACGATATTCAGTACCTGCTCCGAATACGCTTTCGACCACTTCTGAGAGGACTCGTTTCAATTCATCTAACGGCATGACTCCCATCGAATCGGGCTGTATTTTCCAACCGTCAACTTGATGGAATATGTTCATGTGACGACGATCTATTTCATCCTTCCGGTACACCTTACCGAAACAAAGCGCACCTACCACATCGTTCTTTTTCATTCGCGCTATGATTTCGGGCGAGGAGTGGTAGTAGTACCAAGAAACGGTAGTGTGAGTGCGTAGAATATTTTTTTCGTCTACGTAGTAGGTGTCGGACTTTGAACGTGCCGGATGTTCAGGTGGGAAGTCGAACAAGTCAAATGAAACAGACGCGGGCACTATTTCTGGAATTTCAATGATATCGAGACCCTTCAAGGAAGGTACGTTTTTAACTCGTTCTATCATGTCGTAGAGCGGACTCCCAGGCGTGCGCGGAAGATCCGCCATTCCTAAATACCGCTCAATCCGTCGCGCTTCTTGATCGGTGCGCGAGCTCAGGCTTTTTTTCAACTCGTTTTCAGAGTCTCGAGGAATGCTAATGTCCATGCGCTTCAGTGTAGAGAAAGGCAGGTGATTATTCAAGGAAGGGCTGTGTTGTTACAATATCGGCATGAGAATCAAAGAAGTTCGAGCGAGGGAGCTTTTGGATTCGCGGGGGAACCCTACCGTCGAAGCAGACGTGATTTTGGAGTCAGAGGTCATGGGACGCGCAATTTCTCCGTCGGGTGCGTCGACAGGCACGCATGAAGCCCATGAACTTCGTGACGGGGGAACACGGTACGGCGGAAAAGGAGTAGAAAAAGCAGTCACGCATGTAAACGGGGAGATAGCCGAAGCGGTTATCGGTCTTGATGCGTCGGAGCAGAAAAAAATCGACGACACTCTTATCACGCTGGACGGTACTGAGAACAAAAGCCGCTTGGGTGCAAATGCCATTCTCGCGGTGTCTCTCGCAGTTGCAAAAGCGGCGGCATTGGAGAAAGACATTCCTTTCTACGAACATATTCGTTCTTTGTCTTCTCGGCGTGAGTTTCCCATATATGGGAAAGCCGAAGAGAGTGCATACGTACTGCCGATGCCGTTATGTAACGTCATAAACGGCGGGCAACATGCGGCAGGCTCGACCGATATTCAGGAATTTATGATCGTGCCCGTCGGCGCACCGTCGTTTAAAGAAGCGGTTAGAATGCTCGCCGAAGTATTTCATGCTCTGAAGAAAGTCTTGTCTCTTCATGGATACGGGACTACAGTTGGAGATGAAGGCGGATATGCACCTGCGGTCAAAAACGGGAACAGGGAGGCACTTGAGCTCATCTCGGAAGCAGCAGAAAAGGCGGGGTACGTAGTCGGAAAAGACGTTGCGTTCGCGCTCGATGTTGCGTCCTCAGAATTGCTTTCCGACGGAAAATACCACCTGAAAACCGAGGGAAAGTCTCTTACCTCGGAAGAGATGGTTTCCATATATGAAAATCTTGCGAAGGAGTTTCCTATTCTTTCTATTGAAGACGGGCTTGGCGAGTCAGACTGGAAAGGGTGGATAGAAATGACGAACCGAATAGGAAATTCAATTCAGCTTGTCGGCGATGATTTGTTGGTTACGAATCCGAAATTTTTAGAACGCGCGATACAGGAAAAAGCCGGGAACGCTATTTTGGTAAAGGTAAACCAAATCGGAACGCTTACGGAAACTATTGCCGCGGTTGACCGGGCTCATGAAGTGGGATGGCGTGCGGTTGTCTCGCACCGTTCGGGGGAGAGCGAAGACACTACCATCGCGCATCTTGCAGTAGGCTTAGGCACGGGGCAGATAAAAACAGGTTCGGTGTCGCGCACCGACCGTACGGCGAAATACAACGAACTCCTGCGCATCGAAGAATCGCTTGGCAGCAAAGCAGTTTTTGCGAAAGACGTGCTTCGTCGTTAAACTAGACACATGAAAATCTACTTTGTTCGACACGGAAAAACCGAATACAACGGAAGCGGGCGCATGACAGGGCAAACTGATATTCCTCTTACAGAAGAGGGAATTGAGCAGGCTGAGCAGGCGGCAGACACTATGCCGAGCGAGGTTACGGCTCTGTATTCTTCAGACCTGATGCGGTGCAAGCAAACTACCGAAATTTTGAATCGAAAACTGAACCTGCCCGTAACGTACGACCCTAGATTGCGGGAGCGTGACTTCGGGTCTTTGGCAGGGAAGTATTGGAAAGACTTGGATTCAGACGGATCTACGATGGCGCGCGATGTAGCACAAAAGTACGACTACCGTCCGTATGGCGGAGAATCTGTCGAAGACGTGCATTCGCGTGTTCGTGCGTTTCTCGAAGAGATGAAGCGTTCCCACCCGGACGGAGTTATTGTTGCGGTTACGAGTGCTGGTATTATTCGTGCGCTACACGATGTTCTTAACGGACAAGCACCTGAAATTGTACATAACAGTTCTTTCCACGAATTCGAATTTTAGATATGGCCTATCTCATTCTGGTCAGACACGGACAGTCGGAGTGGAACAAGCTTGGAAAGTGGACCGGATATGTTGATGTGGGGCTTACTGAAAAAGGCATTGAAGAAGCCCGACGCGCAGGCGAGGCACTACGCGGTATTTCCGTCGACAAAGTTTATACCTCCGCTTTAAAGCGTGCCCATGAGACATATGACGCCATACGTGACGCACTAGGGACTCCACATGAACCCGTAAAACATGGCGCGCTGAATGAGCGTCACTATGGGGTGCTTACGGGAAAAAATAAATGGGAAGTTCAAAAGGAAATAGGCGAAGAGGCATTTCAGCGAATACGTCGCGGGTGGGACTCTGAAGTAGAAGGGGGCGAAACATTAAAAGATGTATACCAGCGCGTGGCTCCGTATTTTGACGGAAATATTCTCCCCGAACTTAAGGCGTGGAAGAGTGTGTTGGTTGTTGCTCATGGAAACTCGCTCCGCGCTCTCGTCAAACATCTTGAAAACGTAAGCGAGGAAGCGATACCTCTCTTGGAAATAGCTACGGGAGAGGTGTACTGCTATACGGTGGACGGTAACGGTGTTTGTGTATCCAAACAGATACTGAATGCAACTCCACACTAAACGTAAGATACTGGTACAATATCCCTCCCATGGACGGTACAGTGACGTATCCTGAGACACCAATCGAGTTTATAGAACGGATTCGCGAATCAGAAAACGTATATACGTACGTATTTTCGCCTCAGGAACCGATTCTCTACACAGCTGGCCAGTACGCACATGTACGCGTTACAGGAATGCCGGAGGGAGTGCGCTCCGTCAGAGAATTTTCGTTCCTCTCGGCTCCGCATGAAAAAGAGATTCGCTTCGGTATAGACATTCGCTCCGGAAGTGACTACCAAAAGCATCTCGAAAGTTTGAAGCCAGATGATACGGTGAGCCTTTTCAAAATAAAAAACCACATGACGTGGCCGCCCTCTTCAGAAGGAGCGGTTATGATTGCGGGCGGAATCGGCGTTACGCCGTTTGTATCCATGCTTGCCGATAGAAAAGAACGGAATGTGTCAGTGCGAACAACTCTTCTTCATGTTGCTCGCGCCGGTTTCGCATACGAGAAAGAGGCCCGCGCTTTAGCGGATGAGTATGTCCAACTCGGAGAGCATTTTACTGAAACACTGCTCGAAACCGCCGACAAGCTTCCCAAAGCCCACTACTACACTGCAGGATCGCCACGCTTCGTTGATGGGGTTACCGCACTACTTTCCTCAAAAGGTATTACTCCCGAGAGTGATCCGTTCAAGGGGCTTCTTGATATTTGATACAATTTCCATCCGTGACGTATACAAAAATTGCGATCTTAGGAATAACCGGCGCGGGGAAGACTACGTTCTCGCGCATGGTACAAGAGAAAACAGGCCTCCCGCTTTTTCATATGGACGCGTTATTTTGGCGGGGTAAATGGCAGGAAGTTTCCGAACAAGAATACTTGCAGTCTCACGAAGAAATCTTAAAAAATAATGAGCGTTGGATTATCGAGGGATGGATTAATCCGAACATGGCGGATCGCCTAAAGCAGGCCGATTTAATAATTTATCTCGACTATCCCGGCTGGCGCGTGGCGTTTCGCTACATAACGCGGTATTTTAGGCATCGCAAAGTCGCGCGTCCGGAGTTACCTAAAGAATCGGTGGAGACGTTTAAGTTCAGAAGGCTTTTCATAAGCCTGTTTCGAGGAGAACGTCCCGATATCGAGCGCTCGCTTACCTTTGCGGGCGACACATCGAAAATCGTGAGGCTGAAGTCGCCCCGCGAGATTCATGCATACCTGGCCTCAGCCTTTCCGGACTAACGTTTCTACCCGCGTTTTGATATCGTCCCGCGTCTTGCGGAAAAATTCGAGGTCGTTCCCCTTGGGATCAGGTATGTCTTCCCACCGTATCAGTTTCGGAGAAGAGCTCAGATAGGGTGGAAGAGGGAATTCCCCCTCGCGGATCATTGCTATGACCATATCCGCTTCGGTAATCATCGCCTCTGTAAGCGGCTTACGGCTTTTTGAGGAAACGTCGATACCTATTTCTTTCAGGACCTCGATGGGTTTTGGCGGGAGTCGTGGGTCGTCTTTCATTATTGAATGCCCGAGGTCGAGCCCCGCGCTTGTGGCGTCCGTAGTCCCTGAAAGAGCGTTATACAGCGCTTCACCCATTTGACTTCGCGCGGCGTTGGCCCGGCATATGAAAAGAACTCTCATCTTTTTCCTTTCAACACCCGCACCGCAAAACCCACTACACCGTCACTGTTGGTCGGTATCGTTACGAGGAAAAACAAAATCGCAAACGAGAACAGACTTACTATCGGCGCAATAAAGCCAAGCAGGGTAACAAGTACCGCTCCGGTGACCGGTACCACAATGCGGTAACGCATGATGGATATAGTTTCTTGGTCGACATCTTCTTTAAGGAGGTTGTGTTTAACTGCATGCGTCCAGAACCAGTACGCGGTAAGTCCGCATATGACGAGGTTAAATCCGTACGCGATTGTCGCAATCGAGTCCGTGTAAAACATGCGCAGTATGCCCGTCGTGAAAGGAATGAGCACAATGAAGCTCACGAATATGATATTGATCCAGACCGATTTGCGGTCGACATGCTTTACGAGCGTAAAAAGGTTGTGATGCCCGACCCAGAACGTTCCTAGAACCGCACAGCTCATAAAGTAGGTCAGGAATTGAGGCCAGAGGTTTACGAACAGCTGTTGGATATTTTCGGTCGGTAAGTCGGACGGAATGACAAAGTTCAGGATAAGAAGCGTCATCGCGAACGCGAACACGTTATCCGTGAGCGAGAGAATCCGTCCTCCGGTCCAACCCTGGGCGAGCCGATCTTCCAGTTCTTTTGATTTCTCCCGCATGCCTTTTGATGTC
>CAZMOI010000017.1:0-1250 GCA_964568025.1 uncultured Candidatus Saccharibacteria bacterium | reverse complement strand
ATTATATATCGGTAATGCTGGACATTCTTATAGTCGGTTCAGGAGGCAGGGAACACGCTTTGGCATGGAAAATACGCCAATCTCCGCAGTGCGGGAAGCTCTATATTGCCCCGGGTAACGCAGGAACCGCGAAGGAGGGGGAGAACGTAGTTTTGGATATTAAAGACAACCAGGCAGTAGTTCGTTTTGCCAAAGAAAAGGGGATAGGTCTCGTCGTCGTCGGGCCGGACGATCAGCTGGCGCAAGGTATGGTTGATGCGCTTTCCGCCGAGGGCATTAAGGCTTTTGGTCCGACACAGTCCGCGGCGCGTCTTGAGTGGTCCAAAGCGTTCGCAAAAGAGTTCATGGTGAAGTACGGGATACCCACGGCGCATTCGGAAACATTTTCTGATTTTGACTCCGCGCTTGTCTACGTTCGCACTCTTGCCGAAGCAGGGAAGCCGATTGTCATAAAGGCGGACGGACTCGCTCTTGGTAAAGGGGTTGTCATAACGGAAAAGTTTGATGAAGCGGAAGCAACGTTGCGGGAGTTTATGCAAGATTTGCGGTTTGGTGATTCAGGCAAAACGGTCGTAATTGAAGAGTTTATTGATGGGAGCGAAGTGTCACTTCATGCGTTTTGCGACGGTAAAACCGCAAAGCTGTTTCCTGTAGCGCGCGATCATAAACGCGCGTATGACGGAAACAAAGGACCCAATACGGGAGGCATGGGCACCATCGCATCGGTTGATGTACCGACCGGTTTTGCCGAATCCGTAACGGAAAAAATAATCAGTCCGCTACTTTCAGGAATGAGTGCGGAGAAAGCGCCGTTTTTAGGAATGTTGTTTCCCGGGCTCATCATTTCTAAAGACGGATTCAAGGTGCTTGAATTTAACGCACGATTTGGCGATCCCGAATGCGAGTCGTACATGCGTCTCCTTGAAAGCGACATCGTCCCTATACTTCTTTCATGCATTGACGGAACGCTTGCCGACACGGACGTGAAATGGTCTTCGGATTCCGTAGTGACTGTGATTCTTGCTTCCGGCGGATATCCGGGCGGGTACGAAAAAGGATTTCCTATTGAAGGTATAAAAAATGCAGAAGAAGACAAAGCGGTGGTTGTGTTCCATGCGGGTACGGCACAGAAGGACGGTCAGACAGTCACTGCGGGCGGGCGGGTTTTGGCAGTTTCGGCAAGAGGTGCGACAAAAGAAGAGGCTCGGGAGCGCGCATACACCGCGGTTCAAAAGATAACCTTTGAAGGT
>CAZMOI010000016.1:0-16333 GCA_964568025.1 uncultured Candidatus Saccharibacteria bacterium | reverse complement strand
CACTGGTGCATGCTCAAACCACCACACCCCCGCATATGCGGCACCAACGGCAAGTACGGTTCCGCCGACGTTGAGAATAATCGGAACCAAAGAGGATTGCGCTGCGTAGTATGCGCGAGAAAAGATAAGAATTGCGGACTGCGCAATTAAGGAAAGCGCAAAGAGCGCCAAAACCGCTGCGGTAAGACGCGTGTCCGCCCATGAAAATTCGCCCGAACCGAGCACAATACGAACGACATGTGCGCGTAACACAATCATCAAAACAATCGCGGGCATCGTCCAAAATATGACGTGCCGTATCGCAGCCCAAACTTCTTTTACGAACGTCTCGTAATCTTTTTTTGCGGCAAGAGCCGCGAGTGCCGGGAAAAGCGCCGCGGCGTAGGAAATTCCGACTACCGTCAACGGCACCGACTGAAGGTTCGAAGCAAATGAAAGCACGGATATTGTTCCCACCGCCGTAAACGACGCGATAGAAGCAAACGCGAGTAAGAGAATCTGCTGAGAAGAAAGTGCGAGGGCACGCGGAACGGAAGGAAGCGCCACTTCAACGACGGAGTCACGAAGCGAAGAAAGCGTCGGGAGCGTGATGTGACGCGCGTGCCCAAGAAGAAATATCGCCTGCACGACAAAGTGCAGTAGGGCGCCAAGCACTACTCCCCACCCCAGACCCGCAACGCCTAATGACGGGTAGAGTGCGACTGCGCCGAATATGATGCCGAGGTTATAGAGTATCGGCGCCAAGGCGTAAATAACGAAACGTCTAAGCACCTGAATAAGACTTGCCGCAACGGAGGAAAGTCCTAAAAATATCGGCTGAAGGAGCATAATCCGCGACAGTTCAACAGTGTCAGATTGCAACTGTCCCGAAAAGCCCGGAAAAAGAACGGGAACCAAGGAAGGCATAGCAACCCACAACAGGCCCGACACAACAATAGCGACGGCACCGAAGGCTGCAAGAACATTTCCAACCAACGCACCCTGTGCTTTCTCTTCCCTTCCGGAAAGAAGCGGTACGAGTGCAAAAGAAGAAACAAACAACGTCAAGAACGCAAAGATGAGGTCGGGCATGCGGAACGCCGCAAAGTACGCGTCCAGGACGGAGCCCGCACCGAACATATGCGCAAACGCGCGGTCACGAAGAAGCGCAAGAATTTGCGACAACACGGAAAAGCCCGCGAGGACGTATGCGGCTTCGTGCAAGCCACGTATCGGCCGCGTAAGTTCTGCAAGGACCTTACCTACCATGCATCACAGAACCGTTATTGGGTCGGAGTCTGAACGTTTTCGGAAGACTGGGGAGCCTGGAAAGGATTCTCGCCTTTTTCAAGAGCTTCGAGTACATCCTGAAGTACTTCGTTGTCGGAATTCTTTTCTTTAAGCGTACGGAACGTGGACACAGCCTCCTCAACATCGCCTAAAAGATACTGAGCTTGACCAAGGAAGAATGAAGCGTTTGCGTAATCCGGGTTGATGCGGAGTGCGGACGTAAATGCGTCACGCGCTCCTGCGTTGTCTTCAGCCTGGAGTTTCAGAAGGCCCAGCTGGTAGAGAAGTTGCGTGTTCTGCGGTTCCAAGAACACTGCCGCCTCTACTGATTTTATTGCTTCATCAAGCTTCCCTTCTGCAAGAGATATTTCCGCAATCAAAAGAATCGCGGGTGTGTAGTCGGCCTTTTTCTCAAGTGCAACGAGTGCCGAGACACGAGCTCCTTCGCGGTCATTGCGCACCGCTTTAAGTTGAGCGAGTCGGAAATCCACTTCGGGGGTCAGCGGATTTCTAAGTCGAGCCTCCTCAAGCACCTGTAGCGCGCCTTCATATGCACCGTCGATGTTTAGAGGAACAACGGAACCATAGACTGAAGAGCGAGAAATCCAGTTAGAGTAGTTTCCGGGGTTAAGTTCCGTGGCGCGAACCGACGCGTTGATTGCCGACGTCAGCACCTCACGAAACGCCGTCTGACGTTCGGTGTCGGACATTTCGGAGTTTACAATCTGACTCAAACGTCCAAGCTCAATTGCAGCAAGCACGCGGTAGTGACGATCTTGTTCCGAAAGACTTATCGCAGTTACTATCTTCGCGCGAGCGCCATCCAAATCCCCCTGCGCGGAAAGTGACAATGCAGACTGATGATGCAGCGCGCTTGCATACATTGTTACGGCGCCGTATGTGCCAATAAGCGCACCGACAGCGAGAACAAGCGAGAGAAGTACGGCAAAGAATCCAAGGCGAGGATTTTCCGAGAACGAAATCGCATGCTCCTTCACAACACCCGCTTCGCGCATTGACGCGAGGAACAGGCCGAAGAAGAAAAACATAAGAAGGGTCAGCACCGCATCCGGAACATAGAACAAGTGAACGAGAAGTAGATATAGAGAGGCTGCCGCCGACACTGATATCAGGAAGTAGGAACGTTCATTTGAAAGCGGGGAAAGAAGCGCTTTCATCATCGAGAGGCCGAGGGTAATCAGCACAAAAAGCCATGCAAGAAGTACTACCGCACCTCCGGTTGCTACAGCTGACGGAATGGAGGCGAAGCCTGAAGGAAACGCAATGTCCCAGAAAGGCGTTGCAATGACTGCCTGTGGGCGTGAATCAAGCCACTGGCTGGCAAACGTGTTTGGACCGGAGCCGAAGAGCGGATTCGTGGCGTATGCATTCAGCGCTACGGAAAGGGTGCCCTCCGCGGAAGGACGCACATCCAACGTTTGGATACCGAAAGTGTTTTGAACCCAGAGCGCTGTATTTGAACCTGCAAACACGAAAAACGCAGCTGCGAGAAGAATAATTACCGCAGTCGCACCGCTTCCCTTTCCGCTTGCTCCTGAGAAAGAACGAACCAGGTTATGAACGAACACCGCGAAGGCAACGGTACCGACGAGTATCCATGCAAGCGAGAAGTTGACTACGACCATGAGGACGAGGGAGAGGAACAAGAGCGCACGAAGAAGCCACTGATGAAGCGTTGAAAGAGGCAGGGACTCGAGGGCAACCAAGACAAGTGCAACTAAAAGACCCAAAAACACAGCGAGCCCGTTCCAGGAACCTATAAGGTTAATAACGGGAGAGCTGAAGAGGGCGAGCGGTATTGCTCCTCCGACAAGAAGTTGAACGACCTGAAAGAGAACAACAACAGTACCGCCTGCCAGGAAACCGAGGAGCGAAGAGAATATCCGACGTGCGCTCGTTGCGGAGAGATAGACTGCGAGCGAAAGTGCGGAAGCAAGAAGCACAAATGCGAACGTGTCAGCTTCAAGTTGGTGGCCCCACAAAGAAAACGCGGGCTCGGCGGAAAAGAGCGCCGACGCGAGATACGCAAACGGCAAAATCAGAAGTGCGGAGAGCGCCGTAGGAAGAGAAAACGCAACCGAGCGGTTACGAATAACGGAAAGCGCAAAGACAATAATAAGGAGTGCCACAGCGCCGACGGCAACCATGGTCTTGGTCATTTGAACCGGAATGTCAGACAACGGTATAAGAAGTACGGGAAGAATAAAAGCTACAGCTCCTAATATAAATGCGTGCCAGCTGAAGCGGCCGGAGCCGTGAGCGGGGCGTATATCGGACGTTTGTTCGGTCATATCTGCAGATTGTACCTTGGAGTTCTAGGTCGGGTTCCCTGTTTCCCCATATAGAGAAACACCCCCGGTTTCCCGGGGGTGTATCATCTTTCGCGTATTGCACCGATAAGCCGAATTCTGTCTGCTTCGTTTGCACGAAGGAGGCGGTTATTTATCTGGGATCAACGTTACCGTTGACCTCGAGCGGCACTCCCCGCTTGCGCGGGGCACGGCCTTGCACTCGGGTACGTCTTTAGCCGTTTCATCCTCGTCTTTCGACGAGACAGATCCCCGTTATTACTAACCGGGACCCCTTTGGATTTCTCCTCAGGCGTTTCTGTTCGCAACGCGCGGTCGAACGCGGTCGACCGTACGGGTGTTACCCGTTACCTTGCTCTCCGACTTGCGTCGGAGGAGTGTTCGGACTTTCCTCTCCTTTGAAAGAGCAACTGCCTGGTGCTTCCTCTATTATACCACGAACGAGGTGAAAAAACTATGACTGCACTCCCAGAGCTTCCCGAATGCGGGACAGCCCGCCGGCATAGAGCTGTTGTACTCTTGCAGAGGTAACTCCAAATTCGCCCGCAATCGCGGAAAAGGTTTTCCCGGAACCAAAATATTCACGGAAAATATACGCCTGCCGATCCGAAAGACCAAAGCGTTCAAGGTTCGACAGAATTGCAACTGCGTCAATGTGATCATCGATCGACGTATCGCGGCTATGAATGTGAAAACTTAGTGTGTTTTCAGTAACGCCCCAACTGCCGGATTCCTCCATATCTGAATCCGACATCATCGCGAGTCCGGATCTTAAAGCGTGTGCGGGGGCAACTGTATCGTCTTTTTTCATCTTGGATCGCGTTCGATACGGTATACGCACGTCGGACATAGTATTTTGTCCCGCTTCGCTAATCTGGGACCTAACCCAGTACTGCGCGTGATTGCCGAAAGACCCAAACGCAGGCTTGAACGTATTGAGCGCCCGTGTAAGCGCCATGCTTCCTACGCTGATAAGTTCCTGATACTCCAAATGCGGAAATTTGCCGTGATAATAGCTTGCCCACTTTCTTACCAAAGGTTGGAACGCGCTTACTATTTTATTTTGAGCGTCTATGTCTCCAAGCTCTTTAAAACGGGAAGCGAGGGCGGCAATATCCTCTACTGAAAGCTTATCCTCTTTAGGTAGAGGGTTTCTTGCAGATTCAGTCCGTTTCCTTGCTTCTAATCTTGCTGGCATACGTTATTGGATACTAAGGTACGCCTAACTCTTACGCGAGTCAAAGTCTATTTTTAGGTGCGGAGGCGGAGAGATCACGTTAAGAGCGGAGGGTGAGGGATTCGAACCCTCGGTGAGTTGCCCCACACACGCTTTCCAAGCGTGCGCACTAGACCGCTATGCGAACCCTCCGCTCTTAAAACAATCAAAGAACGCACTAGTCCTCCTCGCGCCTGCCTCAAGGACTCGGCAACGGCGCGTTCCCTTAATGGAACCGGATGAAAAGCAAATCCCTTTGCTTTTCATCCACTATGCGACGCCTCCGTGACTCCTTATATAACACATTTGTACCGACAGCGCCTCAGGAGCGACCGAGCAGTGCTCGGACCCTCTCTTCTACCGGAGGATGAGTGGCGAAAAGTTTATTCACGAACTGCGCAGCGCCTTTACCAAACGGATTTGCGATAAACAAATGCGCGGTTGCATGATTTGCGCTTCGCATTGGTCCAGCGTAGGAACTTATCTTTCGAAGCGCGGAAGCCAAGCCTTCGGGATAGCGCGTCAAAAGCGCACCGGAAGCATCCGCTAAAAATTCGCGCTTTCTGGAAATGGCGAGTTGAATCAACTGCGCCGCAAGCGGAGCAAGAATGGCACCGACAATTGCAATAACAGCGAATATCGCGCCCGCCTTATTGTCGTCGCGGTTCCCTCCTCCGAACATTGACGCGCGCAGGAACATGTCCGCAACTATCGCGACAAACCCCGCAAGAACGACCGCAACGGTCATAACAAGCATGTCGCGGTTTTTGATGTGCGAAAGTTCGTGCGCTATAACGCCCTCCAGTTCTGCTTTATCAAGCATCGCCAACAGACCCGTGGTTGCGGCAACAACCGCGTGTTTCTCGTCGCGACCCGTTGCAAACGCGTTCGGCGCAGGATCGTTAACCACGTAGAGTTTCGGCATCTGCATGCCGGACGCGATAGAGAGGTTTTCGGTAATTGTGTAGAGGTCAAAATATTCTTCGCGACTTGCGGGTTTTGCGCCCGTCATGCCAAGAACCAGCTTGTCGGAAAACCAAAAACTCCCGACGTTCATGACAAGCGCAAATCCAATAGCGATGTAAAAGATGCCGGGGTTACCGTAGTACCACGACACCGCCCACCCCACCGCACCGACCACGGCGAAAAAGACCGCCATGAGAAGTCCGGTTTTTACCGCATTTTTAGAACGTTCCTGGTAGAGATCCGCCATTCCCGAAAGAAAAGACTAGAACGAAACTTTGACCGGATCCTTCGCCGCCTGCTCACCCTCGGCAAGCTCAAAGAATTCGCGTTTCTCAAATTTAAACATTCCGCCGACGATGTTGCCGGGGAACTGTTCAAGTCCGGTATTAAGCGCCATCACATTCTGGTTATAGAATCGGCGCGCCGCCTGAATTTTGTTTTCCGTGTCAGACAATTCTCTCTGCAATTCAAGAAAGTTCGCGTTCGCTTTCAAGTCCGGATATGCCTCGGCGATAGCAAATATCGACTTCAATGCGCCCGTCAGCATATTTTCAGCCTGTGCGTGTCCTTCGACGCCTTGTGCTCCCATAGCGGCAGCACGAGCGTTAGATACATTCTCAAACGCTGCCTTCTCATGCGCTGCGTATCCTTTTACCGTCTCAATAAGATTCGGAATAAGGTCGTAGCGGCGCTTCATCTGCACCTCGATGTCGGACCATGCTTCTTTTGCACGGTTAACAAGCGTAATAAATCCGTTATAAGACGCGATAAGCCATGCGGCCAAAACCGCAACGACTCCCAATACAATATAGAGTGGCATCATAGTATCCTAGAGTATACCAAACTACGACGTTTCGCGCTTCTATTCCTTACTGACAACCACTTCCGGACTGACGGCAATTTCATCTTCACGATAGAACGACGGATTCGAGTGTGGGGCTCGTATCATATATCCCCCGCTTCCCAAGTGCAGTACAACCGTATCTTTTTGGTAGTCGGGGTATTTCCCTTGTCCGTCCTTCCCTGCCATGACTGCGTGGACTCTGCGACGTCCTTCCGGAATTACTATATCGACAACGACACGTTCTCCCATCCGAAAAGAATACTCCGCAAAATAAAAATCCCCGCCATAAGCAGGGATTTTTAGTGTATATCTTTTACAACACTACGTCGTACCAAGCAGACCATTGAGCACACTCAATCTCAGCCAAAAGGCAGCTTCTTTAGCTGAGCTAAGGGTTCCTTCGTTTTTTTGTGCTTTATATGCAATATCTAAAAACACTCGTTCGGCCTCAAGCTCAGTGCGACTCATTTTTTCATAGATTACCAGCACTTCTTCTCGGGTCAGTGCACGCTTTAAACTTTCTCCCATACGTTAGAAATCCATCCCGCCCATACCCGGCGCGCCTGCGGATTCTTTTTTCTCTTCAGGCTCATCCGCTATAGCAACTTCAGTTGTAAGAAGTATCGCCGCAGCGGAGACCGCGTGCTGAACTCCTCCGCGCGTTACTTTAACCGGATCGATAATCCCCGCTTCAAGCATATCGGGAACTATTTCGTCTTTTACCGCGTCATAACCCGCCATGCCTTTGGATTTACGAACCGAATCAACAACTACGTCACCGGAATCTTTTCCTGCGTTTATTGCAATCTGCTTCAACGGACGAAGAAGCGCCGAAAGAACGATGCGGTATCCAATCTCTTCTTCCTTCGACATTTTCTTGAAGTCGGCCGAGCTTTCGGCTTTCTGTGCCGCTTTGACGAGCGCCGTGCCTCCTCCGGCGACAATGCCTTCAGCAATAGCCGCTTTTGTCGCATTCACTGCGTCTTCGATCTTGTCTTTCAAGTATTTCATTTCGGTTTCCGTTGCCGCGCCTACGCGGATAACCGCAACACCGCCTGAAAGTTTTGCGATGCGCTCCTCAAGTTTTTCTTTGTCGAATTTTGAGTCGGACGCTTCAAGTTGTTTCTTCAGCGACGAAACGCGCAATTCGATTTCACTCTTCTTGCCTTTCCCGCCGACGATAACCGTAGAGTCTTTGGATGCGATAACTTTTGATGCGCGTCCAAGCATCGACACTTCAACCTTGTCGAACTTCAATCCCAAATCGTCGGAAATAACTGTTGCGCCGACGGTGGTTGCAATGTCCTGGAGCATGTCTTTCTTTCTGTCTCCGTAACCGGGTGCTTTGATTGCCAAAACGGAAAATGCTCCACGAAGCTTGTTCAAAATGAACGTAGCAAGCGCCTCACCTTCAACATCATCCGCAATGATGACCAATTCTTTTTTCCCGCTTTTCGCAACCGCTTCAAGTGCGGGCAACACTTCCTGAATAGAAGAAATTTTCTTATCGGTAATCAATACCAGCGCGTCTTTGTATTCTGCCTCCATGCGCTCGGGATTCGTAACGAGGTACGGGGAAACATATCCTTTATCAAACTCCATTCCTTCGACGACTTCTTTGTCGATACCGAATGTTTGTGACTCCTCAACAGTAACGACGCCGTTCTGGCCGACTTCAGAAATGACTTCCGCAATCGTTTCCCCTATTTCAGCCGATTCCGCTGAAATAGTAGCGACCTGCTTAATCTCTTTTGCGCCCTGGACCGGCTTTGCAAGTGCCTTCAATGCTTTGACGGTAGCTTCAGCTCCGGCTTCCATTCCGCGACGAATGCCCATAGCATTAAGCCCCATCGAGGTGTGCTTCATTCCCTCATCAACCAATGCCTGAAGCAAAACGACGGACGTTGTGGTGCCGTCGCCCGCAAGGTCGTTTGTCTTGTTTGCGACTTCCTTTACTATCTCCGCTCCCATGTTCTGGAACTTGTCTTTGAGTGAAATTTCTTTTGCGATCGTGACTCCGTCGTTTGTCATGTGCGGACCGCCGTACCCCTTGTCGAGGATGACGTTTCTTCCGCGAGGACCAAGGGTTACCTTAACCGCCTGAGCTGCGATGTCGATTCCGGACTTAATGGCATTGCGTGCCTGCGCATCAAAAAGTATTTTCTTTGCCATAGGTTATTTACTTACAACTGCCAAGATATTATTCTCGCTGATAACGTAATACTCGACGCCGGCAATCTTTACCGTATCGAATCCGTATTTTGAGAAAAGAACGCGATCTCCTACCGACACCGACACCGGGATACGCGCATCTCCATCCTCATTCCACTTACCTTCACCTACCGCAACTACCGTACCCTGTTCAGGTTTTTCCTGCGCCGAGTCGGGAATAATAATTCCGCTTGCAGTCGTGGTACCCATCTCCTCGGCAGAGAGTGGTTTTACGACAACGCGATCACCGAGGGGACGAACCGGTACGGATGATTTTGACGCACCCCCGGACGTTTTTTTTGAGTTTTTTTTCGCTTTTGCCATAAATGATTGTATCTACCTTACTGATATAAAAAGCGGAAAGTTCCGCTTAAGTACAGGGATTATAGAGCGGTAGTACCGCTTGCGCAAGAAAAAACTTTGCGGTGCGTTTCGGGTATGCTATGCTCTTTCGTAAGGCACTTATGGAACTCATTGCGAGCCTCCTTCCGGGGGTCCAAGTCGTACTTTCGATACTCCTTATAGGAGCAATACTCCTCCAACAGAGGGGTGCTGGCTTGGGAGGTGCGTTCGGGGACAGTGCAGGCGGAACATACTATAAGAGACGCGGTGCGGAATTGTTCCTTTTCAGAAGCACCATCGTCCTTTCAGTATTGTTTGCCCTGACCTCGCTCCTCGCCCTGTTCCTCCGGTAGAGACCGGTGTCTTAGTACACATAATCGTATATGGCATTGTTTAGTGCACTCGTGCATGCGTTAAAGCGCCATCGGGCGCTCCCGCACCTTGAAGCGATAAAAGCGCGCGTCGCCTTTTTCCGTCCATTCGACTGGTTTGTTGTTTCTTCTCTTGCCGTCGTCATGGTGCTCTCCGTTGCAACAATGCTCGCGGGCGTTTCTTTGGCGCTCACAACTAAAGTTCCCGCAAACGGCGGGTCGTATTCCGAAGGCGTGGTCGGCTCACCGCGCTTTATCAATCCTCTGCTTGCCATATCAGAAACCGACCAGGACCTTACCAAGCTTGTGTTTTCAGGACTTTTGAAGCGAAACCCGGACGGCTCCGTAGTCCCCGATCTTGCCTCCGGATACGAGATAAGCGAGGACAGAACGACCTACACGGTCACACTCAAAGAAGAGGCGCGGTTCCAGGATGGCACACCGGTTACGGCGGATGACGTTGTCTTTACCGTGCGCGCCGCACAAAACCCGGAAATAAAGAGTCCGCGAAGAGCGGACTGGGAAGGAGTTTTGGTAGAAACAAGCGACCCCTACACAATCACATTTACCTTGAGCGAGCCGTATGCACCCTTCCTACAAAACCTGACGCTGGGTATTTTGCCTAAACATCTCTGGGGAGAAGTTACGCCTGAAGAGTTTCCTTTCACAACGCTTAACGCAAAACCGATAGGAAGCGGTCCGTACAAAGTGGAGGGCGTTCGGGAATCAAACTCGGGAATTCCGGTCGAGTACCGCCTGAAAGCCTGGGGCGGTGTACGTACGCCGTACATCGAATCATTTGTAATGCGTTTCTACTCAAACGAAGATGCGCTTCAATCGGCGTTCACAAGAAACGAAATCGACGCGGTACATTCCGTAAACCCCCGCACTATTCCCGGCGACCACAAAGCATACGAGGGCGTATTCGGACGAATTTTTGGGGTCTTTTTTAATCAGAACCAAAATGCTTTGTTTGCCGACAGTGTTGTACGCGAAGCACTCGACGTAGCTGTTGACAAAAAAAATATAGTTGATACAGTCCTGGGAGGTTACGGGTCCGTTATTGACGGCCCACTCCCACCGGAAACGACTTCTTCCCCCTCATTGGGAGAAGAAGACGGCGCAGCTCGCGCTCGACAGCTCCTTGCTGATAACGGATGGGAAGCGGGACAAGACGGTATACTCGAAAAAACCTCGACCAAAGGAGGTAAGAAAGAAACAAAGCGACTTTCTTTCTCACTTTCGACCTCGAACGCACCGGAATTGAAGCAGGCAGCTGAAGCTACTGCGGAAGGTTGGCGCGCAATAGGTGCAGAAGTCGATCTAAAGTTCTTTGAACAAAACGACCTGACGGTGGAAGTAATCCGTCCGCGAAAGTACGACGCACTTCTTTTTGGAGAAGTCGTCGGACGGGAGCCTGATCTGTTTGCATTCTGGCATTCGAGCCAACGAAACGATCCGGGTCTTAATATCGCCTTGTATGCAAATACTGACACCGACGCAAAACTTTCAGACGCACGAACGGAAATAGATCAAAGCCTCCGCAAGAAGCACACCAAAGAAGCAGCGGATGAAATCCGGGAGGAGGTGGCGGCGGTATTCCTCTACGCCCCGCACTTTGTATACGTAGCACCGACTTCCGTATCAGGCGTTATTTTCGGTACCGTTGCGGTACCGTCGGACCGCTTTGATGCAGTCGACCAGTGGTACCTGAAAACCGAGCAGGTATGGCCTCTCTTTTCGAATCAATAATTAAAATTAATAAAAACTAAATAACATTTTAACCAATCCATGAATACTCCTAGCGGAGCCCCGAGCTCCAATAACAAACGCCCGAGCCGGTCCCGCCCCTACTCAACGGGCGGTGCGCATGCGCGTCCAGGTCAGGGTAACCGCCTGTCGCGCCGACCTTCCCGTGGCGGAAGTGGCGGACGCGGACCCGGACCCGGAGGCGGAGGACGAAGCGGCGGAGGACGCGGCTTTGGTCGCTCTCGCGGCGGTCACGGACGTCACCAAAATCCCCCGACCGAACATCGGCATATAAAATCAACTGCGGAAGCAATAAAACTTCCTCAGATAGACCCCGACGTTGTACGCATTATTCCTTTAGGCGGAGTCGAGGAAGTGGGACGCAACATGATCGCGGTTGAGTTACCGGAAGGCATTATTATATTGGACGCGGGATTTCAATTCGTGTCCGAAGAATCAGCTCCGGGAATTGACTACGTGTTGCCGAACGTCCGCTACCTTGAAGAAAACAAAGAACGCATCTTGGGTCTTTTCATAACCCACGGCCACCTCGACCACATTGGCGGTATTCCCTATATCATCGATCATATCGGTAACCCGCCTATTTACACTCAGTACCTGACGTCGCTCATGGTCAAAAGACGCCAGGAAGAATTCCCGCACCTCCCCGAGTTGCGCCTTCAGGCCGTTGAACCGGGCGGTACCGTTTTGGTAGGCCCTGCAGGACGCCAGGTTCAGGTAAAAACCTTTCCGGTAACGCACTCTATCCCCGACTCAATGGGTGTTTCTATAGTTACCAAACACGGCAACATTGTTATTTCAGGAGACTTGAAACTCGAACACGAGAACGAAATAGCAACGCCGAAAGAAGTAAAAAACTGGGGCAACCTTGGAAAAGATAAAAACATTCTTTTCATTGCGGACTCAACAAACGCGGAGAAAGACGGCTTTTCGATTCCAGAATCGCGCGTGTATGAAACTATTGAAGACATCATAAAGACGGTCAAAGGACGCCTTATCATCGGCACATTCGCATCCCAGTTTGAGCGAATGATTCACATCATCAAGTCAGCCGAAAAATACGGAAAAAAGATTGTGCCGGAAGGTCGTTCTATCAAGACCAACCTCGAAATCGCACAGCGCGCCAACATCTTTACGCCAAAACCCGGAACCGTCATTCGCGGAGAAGACATCAACGACTACCCTGCCGACAAGATAGTTGTTATTGCAACGGGCGCACAGGGAGAAGAGTCAGCGGCACTCATGCGCATCGCTTCGAAAAAGCACAAGTTTATCTCGTTTAACGAACGCGATACGGTTGTTCTTTCCTCTTCCGTGATTCCCGGAAACGAAATATCGGTTCAGAAACTCAAAGACAACCTGTTGCGGTACGGCCTTCATCTTATGCACTATCGTTCTTCCGACGTGCACTCGACGGGACACGGCAACACAGGAGAGCTGGTCTGGATGCGAAAACAGGTAAACCCTAACTTCTTCATGCCTGCCTACGGCTACCACTCAATGCTTCGCTACCATGCGGCAGCTCAGGCGGCTGCGGGCTTTCCGAAGGAAAACATTATCATCGCCGACAACGGTATGGTGATAGAGATAAAAAACGGTACGCAGCTTAATATCAGAAAAGAAAAGATTCCGGCAAATCCCATGATGGTCGACGGCTTTTCAATCGGTGACATGCAGGAAGTCGTGATACGCGATCGCCAGGCACTCGCCTCTGACGGAATGTTCGTCATCATCGCAACCGTTAACCTACGGACGGGCCAGCTGAAAAAATCTCCCGACATTATTTCCCGCGGATTTATCTACCTTCGCGAATCGCAAACACTTTTGTCGGAAGCACGCTTACTCGTTAAAAAGAACGTCGAAGATTTGGCATCCGGAATGAATCCGATTGATCTTGAATACATAAAGACGAACCTGACCGACTCCGTCGAGCGCTACCTCTTCCAAAAAACCAACAAGAGGCCGATGGTGATTCCGGTCCTCATCGGAGTTTGAAGGCCGATGCTGGAGGCAGACCCTAGGAGTGTCCCGATACTTATCGGGGTCTAGTTTCTGCTGGCATTTCGGGCTGGAGGCACGTACACTGGCTTTCCCTATGGCACGCGAACACCCCTTGATTCCCCGTCCTTCAGATAGCGAAGGTATACCACACTGCCTTTTTTGTCCCAGCGTGTGGGCTTCTTATAAAGTTATTTTCTCTGAAGGAGTTGTTTACATATGCGGGTGGTGCTCGAGTAAAAAAATATTTAAAGGTAAAAAAATAAAGAAGTTAAAGCCTCTTACTCAACCTGGAAGTGAGAAAGTAGTTCGACTGGATACAACTAAAGATTCCTGACGAAGCTTTTCAAGTTGGGTTTTAATACGCACCGTGTCAAACGGAAGCCGTAAAAGTTTTGCACCTATTTTTGCACCGTCTGCAAGTTCTCTCAAAATCGCTCCGCGTATCTCCCGGTCTGACCCCTTAAACTGCTTCTGCTTTGTGTGATGCGTACTTTTTCGGGAAGGATTCGGAACTGTCTTCTTAAGATGTGAACCGTAGTCCATTAATGCCGAAAACCATTCGCGGGGATTCCTCGTATCAGTCGCTGCGTCCATGTATGGCTGTAATTTTTTATCCGATACGTTCTTTTTCTTCGGAAAAAAGTGATGAATGTACACAGCGCGAATATTTGTTTCGATAAGCACGCCGGGCTCGTTCCATGCAAAAGCGCGTACGGCGCCCGCTGTATAGGGCCCCACGCCGGGCAACGCGTTAAGTTCCGCATGGTCACGGGGGATGGTCCCTCTATGTTTTAGGACAACGGCCTTGGCCGCATCGTGAAGCATTTTTGCGCGGCGGTTATACCCCAGACCCTGCCACAAACGAAGTACATCCGATAGCGGAGCGCGGGCAAGAGCCGCTACTGTGGGAAACCGTTTTATAAAACGCCTGAAATACGGCACAACGCGGTCTGCCTGCGTCTGCTGGAGCATTATTTCCGACACAAGTATGCGATACGGATTGCGAGTTTTCCTCCAGGGCAAATGACCCCTGCCCTCTTTGGCGTAATAGTTTCGTACGACTTTCCTAAAAGCGACAATCTTAGAGTTCGTATACGACATCTTTTCTTTCAACGACGGTTTTCCAGCCGTTTTTCTGTGCGTGCGCATACAATCCGCTCGAAGGGTTAAAACAGATTGGCGTCTCAACCAGCGAAAGAAACGGGATGTCAGATTCAGAGTCACCCACACCTACTGACTTTTCGTACGTTAATCCTTGGTTTTCAACCGCTCGTTTCAGTATCGCTGCCTTATCGAGAATTACATGCTGATCGATAACGCGTGCGGTCAATTTCCCTGCCTCGTCTGCCTCGTACATAAGCCCGTACCACTTATCAAACCCCCACTCGGGGCAGAAGTAATCCAGAATTGCTTTAGGGGAATGCGACACCGCAAGGAGAAAGTATCCGTCGGACTTAAGCCTCGTGAGCAAGTCACGCGTATAGCGGTACACATGCTTCGACTGACTATCTACGACCGTTTTTGCCGCGCTTGAAAACGCATCCATGCTGATACCTTTGAAGTAGACGTACGTCGCTTCCACCATTGCCCGAACATACTCGTCATAACGCCCCTCGCGATTTACCCACTTTTCTTTCTTATCTCCGTACGTTTCGCGCATCGATGAGGGTAAGTGACCTTCCTGGATGAGCCGTTCAACAAGTTCAATAAAAAGAGACGAACGGAATATAGTTCCGTCTACGTCAAACACTGCGACGGGGCGCGGGTTGTCCATTCCGCCATCGTATCTCATTTGGCTTTCGGCCACACCTTTGCCGCTTTCGGGTAGAGTTTTGTTAGAGGGTGCGCCATACAGTCGTGCGGGTTTGCCTTGCACACGTATCTGCCATAGAGCACCAGTCCGTTGTTAACGTATTTCCAGTCTTTCTTTGGCACCAACGCCTCAAGGTCTTTTGATATCTTTTTTAATTCCGTGTTTGACGTGAGGTCGAAGCGCAACGCAAAACGCCGGACATGTGTATCGGTCGGTATCCCCGCCCATTCTTCATACAGTTCTCCAAGAATGACGTGCGCGGTTTTATATCCAACACCATGAAGTTCCTCAAGCTCTTGTGCCGTTCGGGGGACTTTGCCGTGATGAAAGGCAACTATGTCTTTTGCCGAACTGATAATAGCGCGGGCCTTGTTTCTGTAAAACGGAATGGAAGAGATTTCTTTTTGAAATACAGCCGGATTTGCATGGGCAAAGTCTTGCGGAGTTTTGTATTTTTTAAAAAGTTTGTCCGTGGTCTTGTTGACCGCTTTATCGGTGCACTGAGCGGAAAGCATAACCGCCACCACGAACTGAAACGGGGTTGTGTGGGTAAGCTCCGACTTTGGCTTCGGGTACGCGCGCTTCAAGTAAGAAACGATGCGTCGGGCGCGTTTTGTACGCGCCGTAACGCTACGCGCCGAATTCGGTAAGGTCTTTGAGTACTTCTTCCGCATGAATTTCCGGCTTCACTTTCTCGTACACTTTCCGAACAACGCCCGAGGGGTCAATGAGAAACGAGGACCGGAAAATGCCCATGTATTTCTTACCCATCATATTCTTCTCTCCCCACACGCCGTACGCTTCTATCGCCTGTCTTTCGGTATCCGCAAGCAAAGGAAACGGTAAATCATACTCCGCGGCAAACTTCTTATGACTCTCCACCGAATCGGCGGAAATGCCGAATATCTGCGCGCGAGCGTTTTCGAACCGGGGAAACGTATCCCGCAAGGTACAGGCTTCTTTGGTACATCCGGGTGTCATATCCTTCGGATAAAAATACACAAGAACCCACCGCCCCCGGTACGACGACAACGCATGTTCCTTGCCGTCCTGATCAAGAAGTGCAAAATTGGGAGCCTGCGTTCCAACGGTCAGCATTACTGAATTGTACGCGAACCGTGCGCGCAAACAAAGCTCGACGTCCTGTTACACTAGTGGTATGGACGACTACGCGCACGACGAAGACAAACTCAAAGAACG
>CAZMOI010000015.1:7371-16585 GCA_964568025.1 uncultured Candidatus Saccharibacteria bacterium | reverse complement strand
ATAAACGCAAAAAAATCAGTTCCGAAAGCAACCACAAGATCGACTGCAGACGTAAGGGCTTCTCCAACTCCCTCTCCGCCTAAGATATCCATACTCTATAGTATGCCACGTCTTCGGTTTGCCGATGTCCTCAATCAACAAACGTTAGATGCCTTCTTTTTTCAATTTTTCAATCGTAGCTTCAGCCTCTTTTGAAATTTTCTGTGGGAATTCTACACGGACCCGTATAAGAAGGTCGCCTCGTTTAGTGCGATCAATAGGCACCCCTTTGCCTTTCATTCTAAGTATTTCGTCCGGGGAGCGGAGCGGAGGCACTTTTACCGCAAGAGGTCCGTCCAGAGTGTCCAACGTATACGAGTTTCCAAGTAGTGCGTCCGTTATTTTTATCGGGAGATCAGTAACGATGTTGTATCCCTCTTTTCTGAACTGCTTGTCGGAACGAACATGTACTTTGACGTACAAGTCGCCCGGCGCTCCTCCGGGAATTGCCTCTCCCAATCCGCCAAGACGGATAACTTGCCCGTTATCAATCCCTGCGGGAACCGCAACGGTTATCTCCTCCTGTTTACGTTCAACACCGGTACCTCTGCAGTTTGTACACGGTTTTTCGGGAACAACACGCCGACCGTGGCACGCAGTACATGCCGATGAAACTGAAAAGACTCCGAACGGAGAGCGCTTCGATTCAACGACCTGCCCCTTTCCGTTACACGTAGGACAGGTTTTTGTAGACGTGTTCGGTTCCGCCCCGTTACCCTCGCAACGGGAGCAGGTTGAATCTTTGGTAATTAATATTTTTCTTGTTAGTCCGAATATCGATTCTTTGAAAGAAAGCTCGACGTCAATTGAAATGTCGCGTCCGCGCGCGTACCGGCGCCCCTCGTTAAAGATATCCGAAAAGCCAGTGAAGATATCATTGAAGTCGAATTCAAATTCCGCACCTTGCCCTCCCTGAAACCCGGAAAAATCAAACCCGTCAAATCCCGCAGCTCCTGCCCCTCCCGTAAAGACGCGCCCATAAGAATCGTACTCTGCGCGTTTCTTGTCGTCGGACAAAACCGAATATGCCTCGGTTACTTCTTTAAACTTAGCTTCGTCGCCTCCCTTCTTGTCGGGGTGATACTTGTGTGCGAGCGTCCGAAACGCTTTCTTTATGTCGTCCTTCGTCGCTTTCTTATCGACTCCGAGAATCTGGTAGTAATCTTTAGACATGTGGTTTCTACATACTACTCCTATTTCCCTATCCGCCAAGGCGGAATTCTAAGTTTGTTTTACGAGGTTTCTCGGAGAAACTGTTTTTTTATCCCACGTTGTTGCCACCACCTTGCCGCGCTGAATAATGTCTGCAGGGACTTCGATGTGGGCCATGTAGGTAACCGAGAAACCTTTAAGACGACAGCCCTCGTGTCGGTCCGCCCCACGCAAAAACCCCATACCACTATCTCCGACAAGTTCGTGCCGAAACCACGTTACCGTGTCCCCTGCAGTGAATCCTTTTTCCGTAATAATCGCTCTTCTGTCTTCAGCGGTTTCGCGCGGGTTCCCCTTAAATACAGGCCCTCTCTCATTCTTCCACCGCGGGCCTGACATAGTTATATATCGGTGACGTTGCCTTCGGAAGCGGTTCCGCCCTCGGGAGGTTTTTGATCTTTTTTATCGTCAGCCATGTACTGTCCGATTTTCTGCATTTCCGTAGAAAGTTTTTGAGTTGTCGACTTAATACCCTCTACATCGCCGGTTTCCTGCTTTGCCTTAACTTCCGAGATTGCGTCAGTTACCGATTTCTTAACGTCTTCAGGAATTTTTTCGGCATGATCCGCGAGTGCTTTTTCCGCAGTGTAGATCATTTGATCTGCAGTGTTACGGGTTTCAGCAAGATCTTTTGCCGCCTTGTCCTTGTCCGCGTTAAGATCGGCGTCTTTTTTCATGCGTTCTATATCTGCATCAGTTAGTCCCGATGACGCTTCAATTCTGATGGACTGTTCCTTACCCGAGGCTTTGTCTTTAGCGGTTACCTTAAGAATGCCGTTTGCGTCGACGTCGAATGTTACTTCAACCTGCGGAAGTCCGCGCGGGGCAGGAGGAATGCCCTCGAGAATAAATCGCCCGAGAGATTTGTTATCGTTTGCCATCGCGCGCTCGCCTTGCACCACATGGACTTCAACCGAAGTCTGATTATCCGCTGCGGTCGAAAAGGTTTGGCTTTTGGCGGTGGGAATTGTCGTGTTTTTCTCGATAAGCTTGGTTGCAACGCCACCCATAGTTTCAATACCCAGAGAAAGCGGGATAACGTCGAGAAGCAGTATGTCTTTTACGTCTCCCTTAAGAATACCTCCCTGTATTGCGGCACCGAGCGCCACTACTTCGTCGGGGTTAACACCCAGGTGCGGTTCTTTGTTGAAATAATCTCTGACCGCTTTCTGAATTTGAGGACTGCGCGTTTGACCGCCCACTAATACCACCTCATTGATGTCCGCGACTTTGAACGGAGATGCTTCCATAGCGCGCTTTGTTATTGCAAGCGCGCGCTCTACAAACTCAGCGGAGAGTTCCTCAAGTTTTGCACGGGTAAAGGTCAAAAGCAGGTGGCGTGGTCCCGAAGCGTCAGAGGTAATGAACGGGATGTTGATTTCAGTCTGTGTTGCCGAGGAGAGTTCTATTTTCGCCTTTTCCGCAGCTTCATCCAGGCGTTGCCGTGCAAGCGGGTCGTTCATAACATCGATACCGGATTCTTTTTTGAACTCATCCCCGATCCAGCGGATTATTTTCTGGTCAATGTCGCGTCCGCCAAGGTGCGAGTCGCCGTCGGTCGAC
Organism: uncultured Candidatus Saccharibacteria bacterium; assembly: GCA_964568025.1. Taxonomy (GTDB): domain Bacteria; phylum Patescibacteriota; class Minisyncoccia; order Phycocordibacterales; family Phycocordibacteraceae; genus Phycocordibacter. The sequence continues at coordinate 13,771 of CAZMOI010000015.1, read as the reverse complement.
TTTACTTCGATAACATCATCCCCGACTTCAAGTATGGAGATGTCGAACGTTCCTCCGCCGAAGTCGAAGACGGCAATTTTCTCGTTCTTTTTCTTGTCGAAGCCGTACGCCAGCGCCGCAGCAGTAGGTTCGTTGATGATGCGCATAACGTTAAGTCCCGCGATCTTGCCCGCGTCTTTAGTTGCCTGACGTTGGGAGTCGTTGAAGTATGCAGGTACGGTGATCACTGCTTCCGTTATCGGTTCACCCAGGCGCGCCTCCGCGTCCGCCTTAAGTTTTTGCAGTATCATCGCCGATGCTTCTTCGGGCCGGTACGTCTTGTCGCCCATCGCTATTTCTATCCCGCCGTTAGCACCCTTCCGTATTTCGTACGCCAGCGCGCTTTTATCTTTCTGAACGCCCGACTCTTCAAATGTATGCCCGATAAACCGCTTGATCTGGTAGACGGTGTTTTTGGGGTTTGTGACCGCCTGCCGTTTTGCAAGAAGCCCAACCAAACGTTCGTTGGTTTTCGATATCGCGACTACCGAAGGCGTCGTACGATTTCCTTCCGCATTTTCAATGATGCGCGGTTCGCCGCCTTCGACAATAGCCATTGCCGAATTTGTAGTACCAAGATCGATTCCTAATATTTTTCCCATAGCTATAGTTAATTATCCTGATAATAGCCGACCGCAACTCGTGCCGGTCTAATCACGCGCTCCTTTAAGGAATACCCTTTTTGGTGCACGAACGTTACGATATTATCTTCCGCCTTCTTCTTAGTTGCAAGGGTCTCGACTGATTCGTGACGTGTTGGGTCGAACGTCTCTCCCTGTGGGTTAAAAGACTCGATGCCGTATCCTGAAAGTATTTTTAAGAGCTGCGAGCGTATGCGCTCCAATCCGCCCCCGGCCCCTTTCTCATGTTTTACAGCTTCATCTAGTGCATCTACGACAGGAAGTAGTCCCGTAATGACGTGCTCTATCGCCTGTTCCGTAAGACCCTTACGCTCTTCATCAAAACGTTTCCGGGAGTTCACATAGTCCGCCCGCATTCGCTGAAGTGCCTCCAGATACTCATCTCGTTCCGCTTTAGCCTTTTTTAACTCTTCGCGAAGTTTCTTAAGCTTATCCGTGGTACTTTGAGCGTTTCCCTCGCCGTCCTCCGGCTCCATGGTTATATCGTCCTCTTCAGTCATAGAAAAGGCATTATACAAACCGAGTGGGCGCTGTTCAATGTACTCCCTCTCCAGGGTCTTCCTCGTTTTGGTTAGCCGGATTCAAGTTTTCATCTGCTGTTGCGAACCTGTAGGCTTTTTCGGGAAGCTTACGCAAACGTATAACACGCGTTCCTTCGTACCTGTCTCCGCATTCGTATGTTCCGGGTTCGAGTACCCCGGGTTTCGGTTTTACTAAATCGCCTTTTCGAAATCGCTCAGCCCACATACCTTAAGAGTACGCTTGAAAAGATGACGGTCAAGTTTACGAAGGGAGGTTACACCCCCTTGAATTCGTTGATTTCCAATGAATCATCGAACGCGGCATTTGGATCGGGAAGTTGTATCGAAAGGTACGGTAAAACCTCTTCTGGGGGTACACCTTTCATATACGGAGGTATCTCATCCCCCCATTGCTTTTTGCTTCTCTCATGTGCCTCGGCGACGACCGAAAGCTGACGCGCTCTTGCAGGTTCTATAAGCAACAGTTTGCTGTGCGCTATAAAGTCCGTGCGCACGCCCCTACGCTCAATCATGCGCATTCCCGTTTGAGGAAGTTCTGGTACTATAACTTCAAGTACGCGTTTTCTTAAGCCCGGTGTTAGGCATAGCACGGCATCTCCTTTTTGGGGTACGTATTTTTCTACAAACATATGCATTACGTCTCTTGCGTAGAACGTTAGGAGAAGTCGTCACCAGGTCGGCTGTCTCCTCTTTTAAGCACCTCTACGGGAAGTTTTTGAAATTCCGAGTACTGATGACGTTGAACACGTTTTCTGCTTACAAATCGTTGTGGGAAATACTGGTTGATGTCCCGAACTAGCCGAACTCCGCCCAGAGGAAGACCTTTGTGGAAAGCCCACACTCCAGATTCACCCTCTCCAGGATTTTCAATAACAACAGCTTCCCCGAAGGTGAAAGATTTTAATTCTCCTTCAGGTTTCCAGCTCATATACGTTTTAGCGCTTACTCCAAGATGGTTTTTTGCGGGCTTTCAAACGTCCCGGTTTCTTACGCTCAACGGCTCTCGGGTCGCGTTTCAAGTGACCGCCCTTCTTCAAGATCGTTCGTTTTGAAGCGTCGTGAACAATAAGAGCGCGGGCGATGCCGTGACGAAGCGCGTGTGCTTGTCCTGAAATACCGCCTCCGCTAATTACCGCCGTAATGGTGAATGAACCATCAACGTCCTTAAGCGGAAGAAGGGCGTTACGCACCAACTCTCCTACGGAGAAGTAGTCTTTGATGTCTTTGCCGTTTACGATAACCGACTGTTTTGATGCAGGAGTCAAACGGACCCGAGCGGATGCGGTTTTTCTTCTGCCTACAGTTGCAATGTATTTTTCAGCCATGGTGTCCTTAGTCGGTGACTTTTAATCTCTTAAGCATGTCCGTGCGGAGCTTGTTGTTTGGAATCATACCGCGAACTGCGTGACGAACCGCTTCCTTAATACCCTTGCGGTCAATGAGGTGTCCCATCTTCTCTTCCTTCAAGCCTCCCGGGTATCCTGAAAAGCGCTTGTAGGTTTTCCGGTCGAGTTTCTTTTCAGAAATAGAAAGCTTACCTGCGTTTGTTATCGTCACTTCAACTTCAGGTGCTTTGTGGCGCGAAAAATCGACGGTGTCTTTGCCCATCAGTATCTTTGCCGCTTCAGACGCGATGCGTCCGAGCTTCTTACCCTGTGCGTCTATCGTGTGCTTTTTCATATAAATTCAATTACGGCGCTCTTTCGTCCGTCAGACGCGCGCTTTACGACTTTAGTTATGCGGAGGTAGCCTCCCGCGCGTTCTTTGTAGCGCGGTCCAAGAACCTCAACCAACTTTTTTACCACCGTCATGCGTCCGCCAAGGCGTGATGCAAGGTCACGGCGAGTTGCAGCACTTCCCGAGCGTGCCTTAGTAACGTACCCCTCAACAACAGGACGCAACTCCTTTGCGCGAGCTTCGGTTGTAAGGATCTTTTCTCTCAAAATCAACGCTTCAGCAAGAGAAGACACGAACGCGCGGCGCACGTCCTTTTTCCTTCCAAATATTCGTCCTTTCTTTTGGTGCCGCATATGTCTTAGCTCTTCAAAGTTACTCCGAATCGGGCAAGCGACTGCTTCAACTCGTCAACTGCTTTCTCGCCAACTCCTTCAATTGCAAGGATATCCTCCGCCGTTTTTCGGGCAAGGCCTCCGATGGTGCGGATACCCGCGGCCGTAAGAGCGTTTGCGGTGCGGGTAGAAAGTTCAAGCGACTCGATGCGAGTCTTCATGATGTCTTCGCGAGCCTCGTTGTCGAGTGCCTCTGCTTCAGCTGCCGGAACAGGTTCGTCCTCCTTGAAGCCGACAATCGATTTCAATTGCTGAATCATGACGGCAACGGAGTGTTCGAGTGCTTCGCGAGCTGAGAGCGTACCGTCAGTTTCTATCATGATGCGAAGACGGTTGAAGTCCGTACGGTCACCGACGCGCATGTTCTCAACCTCATAATTCACGCGACGAATCGGCGTAAAGATAGCGTCAAGTGCGATGGTACCTATATCGACGCGCTCCTTCTGGATAATTTCCTTCGGAATGTAGCCAAGGCCCGTATCAACGGTCAATTCCAAGTCCAGGCGTGCGTTTTTGTCGGTAAGTTCCGCAATGTGCTGAGTGGGATTTAATACCTCGACCTGTCCCGGAACGGTTATTTGCGCTGCGGTGACTGCACCGACGCCCTTCGCAGAAAGAGTCAGCGTGTGCATCGAGTCGTCGGCAATTTTCAAACGAACCTTTTTAAGGTTAAGGATGATACCGATAACGTCTTCGCGAATTCCGGAAATAGTGGAAAATTCGTGGCTTACGCCGTCAACTTTGACCGCGGTGATAGCGGCTCCGGGGATGGAAGAAAGAATGATACGGCGGAGCGAGTTACCGAGCGTATGACCGTATCCCGGATACAAACCGTCAATTTCATATACTCCCGTATTTCCGTCTTCGGAAACAACGCGGGGTTTTGTAGGCAATGCGATTGAATGATCCATAAGGATAGATAAAAAAGCTTATAAAATTAACGCGTGTAAAATTCGAACACGGCACCGATGTCCGCAATAGCGTCGTGCGAAGCAACCGTCGGATCGCTGAGAATCTTTCCTTCCATGACGCTCGGGTCAAATTCAACCCACGCAACCATCTTGTGTTCTTTCAATTTTTCGGAAATAGCCTCAAACATCGCACCCTGTCGACTTCCCTCTCGAATAGCGATGACGTCGCCCTTCTTAACACGGTACGAAGGAACGGTTGTCTTCTTCCCGTTAACAATCAAGTGACCGTGAGAGGCAAGCTGGCGCGCCGCGCGACGAGTAGGTGCAAGACCCATACGGTACGCAATCGAGTCAAGACGAGTCTCAAGATCGATAAACAATGTTGCCTGAGGAGTTTTAGATGAAAGAGCGTGTGCGACATAATTACCGAACTGCTTTTCAGAAAGTCCATAGGAAAGGCGGAGCTTCTGCTTTTCAATAAGCTGGCGCTGGTAGTCGGAACCTCCCCGGCGTCCTTTCTTTTTGTTCTTCTCAGATCGTTCCTTTGAAAGCAAGAACGCGCGCGTCTGCGTTTTTTCGAAGATTTGTGCGCCGAGGCGTTTTGCAATTTTGTAGCGTGGTCCTAGTTTCATATGCGTTTATATACGTCGGGGTTTAGGCGGACGTGGGCCGTTATGAGGAACAGGTGTCACATCGTGAATGGAAAGCACCTGAATGCCCTTACCTGCAAATGCACGAAGTGCTGACTCGCGTCCGCTACCGACACCCTTGATGTAGACGTCTGCCTCCTTTACGCCGATAGTTGCTGCTTTCTCGCCAATGACTTCACCAACCTTAGCAGCCGCAAACGGAGTCGATTTTCGGTTTCCGGTGAACCCAAGAGAGCCCGAAGACGCCCACATGACGACTCCGCCCTCAACGTCTGTCAAAGAAACGCGTGTGTTGTTGTAGGAAGATTCAATATGCAAAACGGCGCGCTCAATTTTGCGCTTAGCAATCTTAGAAAGAGTACGATCCCGTTTTCCGGAATCAACACCGCTTCCCTGCTTCTTAAGAATACGTCGTTTACCCATGGTTTATGTTTTTTCAAGCTTACGGCGACCTGAACCCATTGTCTTACGGACGTTACCACGTACGGTTCGCGAGTTGGTTTTGGTGCGCTGACCGCGAGTCGGAAGTCCTTTCATGTGTCGTAAACCACGGTACGCCTTAATGTCCTTGAGACGCTTTACGTTACCCGATATTTCCCGGCGCAAATCGCCTTCAATCTGATTTGCCTCAATAAGGACGCGAAGCTCCTGTTCTTTTTCAGCGGAAAGGTCTTTTGCTTTGCTTGCTCCTGAAACACCTGCTTTTTTCAAAATAACTCCTGCCTTTGCGCGCCCGATACCGTAAACCGCCGTCAACGCGATAGACAAATGTTTATTATCAGGAATGGTAATACCCGCGATACGCATAACTATAATTTCAGCTTAATAGCCCTGACGAGCCTTACGGCGCGGGTTGCGCTTGTTAATGCGATATAGGCGTCCGCGTCTGCGTACTAGTTTGTCTCCCGCCTTGTCGGCTTTCAGTGATGCAAGTACTTTCATAGAAAAGGATTCAAAGACGACGCACTATTCGAGCGCGTCCCCCGTACGGATCTAAAACGAGAGAAACTTTGTCGCCGACAAGGACACGTATGCGGTGGAACCGCATTTTCCCTGCAAGATACGCCAGTACCTCCGTACCGCCTTCGTCAAGGATTACGCGAAAAAGTGCATTAGGGAGGGACTCGGTAACAGTACCAAGTACCTCATCCGTTTCTTTCGTGCGTACCATTTGAGCGAATCGGGATCAGATAGGGCAACAGCTACAATATCAGAAAGCGCCCTTATATGTCAAATCGAGAGCCCGGGGTTCTGTGTTAGTCATAGCCCCTCCCCTTCTGTAACCGTTATTTTCACATCAGCGGCATTTGAGGGAACTGAGGAGCGCCAGAACGGATACACCTTAACAATCATATCCGCGATCCCAGGGTGCGCAGGCAAGACCGTTTCAGTCGTGTCCTTACCTTTACCTGCGATGTCGCGCGCCAAGCTCTCTGTATCAACCACCGCGACAAGTTTGGCATTCCCTGAAACGGTCAACGTAAGCGGAGTCTCGGAACCGATAGTATCGGGTGCGTTTACGTGCACCGAGAGCTCATTTGAGTTTTC
>CAZMOI010000015.1:5624-7361 GCA_964568025.1 uncultured Candidatus Saccharibacteria bacterium | reverse complement strand
GAGCGCCATCAGATACGACCGCAGATGCATCTGCAATGGCCTTTGCAAAAGATTGCATGGGGAAGGCCGGTGCTATCGCGGTTCCGGAAACTGATATGACGGCATTTTCGCCCTCTGCAGTGTCTGTTTTTTCGGCGTAGGTAATAAGCACAGTGTCCGGAAATACTACAAATCCTTGCGGAGATGACGCAAGTAATTTCGCGCGCAATGCTCGATCCAAATCCGCCTTCAGGGCGTCCACGGTTTCAGCGCGGAGCGCGGAGTCTACAACGGCCTGCTGACCTACAAATCCTCCCGACATGGGAGTTTTCGAACGTGCGTATATCAGTTCGTGTTCTTCAGAGTCTTTAAGGCCCGGTAAGGTAAATTCGGTAAGTCCGACGTTATGAGGCTCTCCCGGCTCATCTGCATGAACCATTGCGTCGACCGTTCCGGGCACTTTGACACCTGCTTTCATGGTGTAGCCAGGTACGGTAATTGGGTTATGTACTTTGTAGATTTTACCGTCAGAGGTTTCGAAACGAGTGTTTGTAATAAGGCGTACTGACTTCGTGCTGTACGCGTTATATACGGTAATAGTACCTGAAGCGCGATTCTCCACTTGCTGGCTTCCGCTTGCGGGAACTGATTTTGAAACTGTCTCGTCGGCAGAAATTTTTTCGTATGGAAGAAGCGGATGACCTGGAGCAGTCTCAAAACTTCCTTCTATTGAAGCCGAATATCTTTGCGGGGTAACCAGAACATCTGCGCGGTGAAAAAAGACCGTTACGATGCCGAGTCCTGCAATGACGACTGCGACGAACCCTATTACTCCCAAAACCCACGCACCGGCACCCCGTGGTCTGTTTGGGTTCATGTCTAAGGGCTGAGGTGGAGTCGGAGGCGGTGGAGGCGGGACGGTCTGTGCTGCAGAGGGGGTTGGCGGAACCGCATCACGCATTTGAGGACGTATAGGACGCGAACGCGCAGGAGGAATGATGTCTTGAATTGAGCGATGTGGCTTTTGGGGCTCTTGTTCCATGTAAAGCGAGTATACCTTATGAGCGAGCAGGTATCCCCATTTTCCCCAGTAACTTTAAATGCCGGGAACTTCAATGATGTCCCGCCGATCAAGGGAAAAGAACACAGAGGCTACGGACAAGAACGCATCGTAGGTTGCATTTTCACCGAGGGAAATCGAGGAGTGGAAAAAATCCGGAGTGATAAGTATCGCGCGCGAAGAAAACGGTCCGTGGCTGCCGTTAAGAAGTTTTTCAAGCCACGGCAACTCGTCGCGGTCGGCAAACAGATACGTCGTCTGAGGAATCGCCACTTCCTTAACTGCAATTTCAAGAAGTGAAAGATACGATTTATTCCAACTCTCGGCAGCTGCATCAAAGCGCTGTGATAGGGCTACTGTTTCATCCGGCGAAAGTTCATCTTTTGCGAAGAGTGCAAGTCGGGAGCGAGCGTCGGCGACACTCCCCTTTTCCGCAATACCGCGAACAACTGCAAGCGTTCCGGTCGGGAATGTTCCGATAAAACGCAATCCGTCATGATGCGCAACCGCAATGTCGGTTATTTCCCCGCCGATGTCGGCGATCACAAAACTTTCCTCATCCCTGAGTGCGCGCATGACCGCAAATGCAACGAATGTAAACGAATGGAAAGATACTTTTGCGTTCGGAAATGCCTTTAAGGCAACTTCACGGGCTCCCTGCTCCATAGCGTGGTCAGCTTCGGAGGCATAGTGGTTTA
>CAZMOI010000015.1:2556-5614 GCA_964568025.1 uncultured Candidatus Saccharibacteria bacterium | reverse complement strand
ACCCGTTCACATACGCCTGGCTTACTCCGGACTCAATAAGGGGGTGCTGTGGGGTTCCTTTTCGTGCGAAGTACTCTTTGACCGCACGGGCTACGGTTCCGTCATTAACTTTTACTGCTTTTTCAGACTTGGAATTAATAGTAGTGACATGCGCGTTGTACCAGGGCGCAGCAAGAATTATACGAACATGAGAAGGCGGGCGTGTCGTCTGTATACCCTCAAACGCCTTACCAAGAGACTGAAGAACAAGCGTTTGTATTCCCGCCTTTGCTTCCTCGCTTCCTGAGGAAATAGCGATTCTCGATGTATGTGAAATGACCGGTTTCTTCCCTTTTTCTTTTTCAAGTATGCAAACGCCTACTGAAGCGCTTCCCACATCAACAATGCATTCGCTTTCGCGCATGAAGATATTGTAACGTATGAAAATACAGCCAAAATAAATTAAGACGGGAAATGCTCCGCAACATACCGGAGTGTTGCTATTGTCGGAACTCCAATTGTCATTCCTCCTGCAGAAACACCGGTGCTGACGCGTAATGCGTACGACATGCCCGCTTGCTGAACAAGTTCTGTTGTACTTTTACCGCCAGTCGCTGCGTTTGCTATGACGTGTCCGTCTCGCAATATGGGGACATATTCAGATGGAACAATCCCGCTTGTGAGTATAAGAGAGCCGAGCGAAGCAAACCTCATAGGCGCTGACGTCATTGCTGCAAAAAAAGGATGTTGCCTAGCCCAGCGTTCAAGTTCCGCCTTGCGGGTCTCATTTATTTTCCGTAATTCCCAAAACCTCCCCCTCGTTTCTTGAAAAAATTCCGCGGTTGCCATACCGCAGATATTAAACATCAAATATTCTATTCTGTCAAAACCGCTTTAATGCGCCGTACTCCCTGCCCCACCGCTTCTTCCTTGAGTATTTTAAAGCGTTTACCTCCATCAGCTAGAACGGAAGTATTCTCGACATGCGGGCCTCCGCAAAATTCCAACGAATATGCGTTTTCAATTTTTCTCTCAGCGTCGTTTGCCTCTTTAGGCCCTATTGAGTACACAGAAACCATGTCGCCGTACTTAACTCCAAATTCCATTTCAGCACCCAGCTTCTCCGCTTCAGTTTTCGGCATTTCATTACGAAATACCGGTAAGCCCTCGGCTATTTTTTGGTTCATAATCTCTTCGGTTCTTGCGAGTTCTTCGGGAGTCATTTTTGACGTATGAGAAAAATCGAAACGCAGTCGTTCTACCGTAATGTTTGATCCGCGCTGATGTACGTGTGTACCAAGAACATCCTGGAGAACACGAAGAAGAAGATGGTGGGTGGTATGGTACTTAACGGTTTGTTCTTGGTGGTCTGCAAGCCCGCCTGCAAATTTTTGCGTAGCCCCCGCACGCGAACCCGCTTTGTGTTTTTCCATCGCGCTGTCATACGCCTCTTTTGAAAGGCTAATACCGCGCTCGTGTGCCAACTCTTGCGTTACTTCGAACGGGAATCCGTACGTTGTAAATAGAATAAATGCCGCATCAACATCGAGTTTCGATTTTGCTACCAGTTTTTCGAATTCGCGCATGCCTTGGTTAAGAGTTTTCCTGAATTTCACCTCTTCCTGCACCAAGGTGTCGCGAATGTCGTTATGAAGTGCGGACAGTTCAGGATAGTGATCTTTATATGAGTCTACGACTGACGCAACAAGACGCCCGACAGTTCCTTCCCCGATACCAAGTTTGTCCATATGTCGCACCGCCCGTCGGATAAGACGCCGAAGGACGTAGCCTTGCTCGGTATTTGACGGGCGTACACCGTCTCCGATCATAAACACCGCCGCGCGTATATGGTCCGTAACGACGCGGAAAGAAGGTTGATGTTCCGGATCGGAATAGTTTTTTCCCGATATGGCGGCAAGTTCGCGTATCAAAAGTTGCATAACGTCTATAAGAAAAACGTCGCTTACGTTGTTTGCAGCCGCAGTAATACGCTCTAGACCACCGCCGTAGTCGACATTTTTCTTCGGCAATCTTTCAAACCCCCGCGGGGTACGGAGATACTCCATGAACACCGAATTTCCAAGCTCGATATACCTGCCGCAGTCGCAATTTGGATGGCAGTGCTTTCCAAACTTCGGACTGTGTTCAATCTCGGGAAACATATAAAACATTTCCGTGTCTCCGCCCCCGGGCTCTCCTATGGGCATCGTGTCCGGTGCGCCAGAACGGGACCACCAGTTTTTAATCCCGTAAAAGAAAATACGCTCATTATCGGAAACTCCCCGCTCGTACCCGTCGCTTTCAGTGCCGATATCCGCCATGTCGTGCGTTATGCCCGCGGATTTGAATATCTCCTGCCACACCTCCGCCGCCTCCGTATCTTTCGGTAGTCCGTTTTTAGGGTCGCCGATGTAACAGGAAACGTAAATGCGTTTGGGATCAAGGCCGATTTCTTTTGTTAGGAATTCCCAAAACCAGTTAATCTGCTCTTTCTTGAAGTAGTCCCCCAGAGACCAATTTCCAAGCATTTCAAAAAAAGTCGTGTGGCGGTTATCACCCACCTCCTCGATGTCACCTGCACGAAATGACTTTTGAGAATCAGTAAGGCGGACACCTAACGGGTGCGGTTGCCCTAGGAGGTATGGGATCAGGGGTTGCATGCCGGAACCCGTAAAGAGCGTCGTAGGGTCATTGTCCGGAACAAGACGAGCGGACGGAATAACCGTATGTCCCCGGGCGCGGAAAAAATCGAGATACTTTTTACGAACTTCAGAAACGGTCATTGAACGAGTGTATCATTTTTGAAGCAATTTTCCTTTCTCGTCGAGGGCACCGGAGGCAGAAAGCGCCATAGGAGACAGATATTTTTCCGCAATGGCTTGCAGGTGCGCGGACGACACGTTTTGAATACGTTCGAGGTATATGTCAGCGTCATGTGCGGAGCCGGTCCCCAGTATTCCCAAAAGCATAGGAAGAACCGCCTTGCGCGGATCTGCATACAGCACTGCATATCTGCCATAGAGCTCCTGAATTTTTTCCGAAATACGCTTCGCGCTCATTCCTTTTTTAAGAAAGACAA
>CAZMOI010000015.1:1096-2546 GCA_964568025.1 uncultured Candidatus Saccharibacteria bacterium | reverse complement strand
AAGACACCTAATTCCTTTTTAAGCGCTGATACGCCTTGTTCAAAAAGTGCGTTTCCGAATGTCGCCGTGGCGTACCAATACGTCTTTTTTCCAAATTCCCTACACTTCATACGCGCATAGGTGCCATAGGTTAGCCCGTCACGGTCACGGATTGTTTGCATTAGATGATCTGAGAAGCCTCCGCCTAAAAGGTCAATTGCAAGGCGTACAGCGCTTATGTCTTCATCCGTGGCGGTAAGCGGAAGCGAACCGCCTAAAAATACATCTAAAGATTCCTTCCCGGGGACAGATACATACGTTTCAGCAAGGCCGGAGATCGAAGCTTCACGTATTTGACGCTCTTCGCGTAATGTATCCGGATTCCAGCCTACAGTTACTTCGGAAAGAAGCTTTTCAAGCTCTTTTGCTTCTATGTTGCCTATCGCCGAGACGGTAAGAGGCCCGCGATACGCTTCCGCCATAAAGGTCTTAACTTCATCTCTTGTTAGAGTAAGAAGCGAAGCGCGGTACGCAAGCGGATCACGAATGTGGAGCGGAGTGTCAGGCAGATACAAGCTTCGAAGCAGGGCTGACTCTGCCTGAGTCGCCGTATCTTCGCTTTCGTGAATATATTCTTCGCTCTGCCTCTCAATAATTTGTCGGACTGATTCTTCGGCGACGAGTGGTTCCCTAAGCGCTTCAAAAACAAGCGTAAGCGCACCGGCAAGACCGCGCGGAGTTGCATCCACCGACACGTAAACGTATCTGCCGTCGTTCCAAAAAGAAACGCGGGAGCCGTCCGCTTCAAGCGCGCTTCGAAACACTTCCCGGGTCATGCGTGCTGTTCCTTCATCGAGAAGCGACGCGGCAACTCCTGCGATAGGCTCTTTTCCCGCTTCGGCAAACCAACTTCCCGCGGGAAAGGCCATGCGAAGAAAGACAGCCTGCGTATCCCGCTCGGGTATGAGCGATGCCGTAAAGTGGGGGTGTCTGATAGTGATAGCGCGTTCGGTGTACTTTTTCATACCCGTCACACTAAGTGATTATTTACGCACATTGCCTTGTAAACAGAATAATTTCTTCCGCATATCAACGTCGATGTCCTGTTTTTAGTGTGGCGGGTCATATAGCAAACAAATGACCTACGGTAAGGGTTTTCTTAGTAAGGTAGTCATTGGCAGTTTTTCGGACGTCATCCGGCGTTGCAGTTCTAAGGTATTCTTCGTATCTAAACGCGTCTTTCCAATCCCCCCGCGCTATAGCTTCGTTGATATGTGAAAGTAATCCGGAAACGGAACTGAGCGAGTAGGCGTTTTGTGCCGAGGTGTACTCCACTGCACGTTTCAAATCATCCGGATTTGGCCCCGCGCTTTTCAAACGGTTAAAAACTTCCCATACCGCGGACTCAACTTTTTGGTGCTCCACTCCACCTGCAAGCGTCACGTGAAGTTCAATAAGCGACGGGTCTTTG
>CAZMOI010000015.1:0-1086 GCA_964568025.1 uncultured Candidatus Saccharibacteria bacterium | reverse complement strand
TCTTTGAAGCGCGGAAAGTCAATATGAAAATCAACCGCGAGACCCGTATCAACCAATGCTTTATGAAGAAGGCTCGACTTACCGGAACCTAAGAGCGCCTCAAGAGCGAGTACCCGGTGAACGTCTTCCGCAAGACCCGCAGGAGCTTTAAAGCACATCAGTACCGCGTTTACCGTACCCGTCCGCTCCAACACAAAGCGACGCTCGCCTTCCTGAAGAGGATCTTCAACATATAACCCCGCAGGTATCTTTCGTTTCGGTATTTGACCGAAGGTTTTTGCAATCATCTGCAACGCACGCTCTTCATCAATACCCCCGACCACTGTAATTGTTGCGTTTTCAGGGTGATAGAAACGGTCATAAAAAGTGCGTAGTTTTTCGACCGTAACGTTCTCGATATCTTCTTTCGTCCCGATTGTCGGAATACGATACGGGTGCAAGGAGAACGCCTGATACCAGGCGTGCTTCGAGAGCCGTTGGTAGGGGTCGTTTTCCCCTCGTTCGTACTCGTTTCGCACAACCGTCATCTCCGAGGCGAGGTCTTCTTTTTTTAAGAGAATGTTTCGCATGCGGTCGGATTCTATAGAAAGCACGTCGTTAAAAAGTTCGACGGGGACAATAGCGTAATAGTTTGTCCGATCGCACCAGGTTGTCGCATTCATCTGAGCGCCTTTTTTCTCAAGAAGGTGCCATATCCCGTTCCCTTTTTTCGGATCAAACTTTTTGGAGCCTTTGAACATGAGGTGCTCCAAAATGTGCGTTGCCCCCGTGTGCCCCAGGGCTTCGTGGCGACTTCCTACGTGGTAGGTTACCTGCACTCCGACAACCGGAGAGTCTTTTCTTGGAAGAATCAAAACACGGAGGCCGTTTTTGACGTAGGTATACGCTGACACGCCATGGGCCTCTTCAGTTTTTTTAAATCCTACTGTCTTTGCGCGCTTCGGCATATTGGAAAAGCCTATCACAGGTCACAACCAATCGATGGGCGGTTTTCCGTTCGCTATCAGGTATTCATTTGTCTTACTAAACGGACGAGACCCGAAAAACCCGTTTGCTGCGGAAAATGGAGAAGGATGTGGTGACTCG
>CAZMOI010000014.1:13033-17806 GCA_964568025.1 uncultured Candidatus Saccharibacteria bacterium | reverse complement strand
ACTGTTGTCTCCGCGACCGTGCGGCGTGCGGCAGCGGACATGGCGTAGTTAATGACTTCATACGGATACAAGTTCGGATTCGAAAGTCCGTTCCATCCTTTCGGGTAATGCGACGGATACACCATCGGCATAATGTAGTCGAAGTGCGGTAACGCCCGCTCAAGCTGTCGTCCGATATTTAAGTCGTCAGTATTTGTCGTAACCATGCCGAAAAGGTCCGCGGACATAACCACACCGACGGGTTGTACTTTCTCACGAAGATATTTCCAAAACGTCTCAACCGCTTCGGGCTTGTTGGACACCTTGTATACCGCGTCTTTCATCGGACCGTCCGAAGGGTAGCGTATGTAGTCGTAGTTTATTTCGTCAAACCCCATTACTTCGTACGACTCGCGGGAAAGTTCAACGACATAGTCCCAATACGCTCGGGCTGAGACATCAATAAACGACAACCCTTTGTGATCCTTCCAGGGTCCACCGGTCGAAACACTCTGTACTGCCTGGTCGGGATGTTTTGACGTGTAGTACGGATCCTGAAACACCGTTACCCTGCCGATAACATAAATACCTTTGTCATGAAGCGTCTGAACAAAGTCCCGCATGTCGCGCGCCCCGCACTTATCTGACACGGAATCTTTAAGCACCGGATTGTCGGTCTGGAATGCAATTTTCCCTGTGTAGTCTTTGATATCGATAACAACCGCATTGAGCTCCGTCGTATCAATAAGCTCCACCAGTTTCTCTCTAAATGACGGCGTGCCCACAACGCACTGACTCATATAAATTCCTTTTAAAGGTTCAGGGGTCGGAATATGAGCCGCTTTCGGAAGAGCCGGCTTTCTCTCCTCCTCTTTTTTCGTCTCTTCTTTTTGCCCTCCGTCCGCTACAGGTTCTGATGGAATTTTCCATTCGTTGGGCAATACGAATGCGCCCCCGGCAATTACCGCTGCGATTCCGAGAAAAACAAAGGCACTAGGCCCGTTCCGTTTCATTCGGCGCATAAGAGGCTCCACTTTCGGTGTATGCATCAGTCTTATGCTCGCCGGATAATGCTCTCAAAAGCCAAATCCGCTCCTGGCGGACGAGAAATCCTAACGCCATGATGGTAAGTCCCACAAAAACAGCAATTACAATTTTTACGACACCCGGGAACCCGGTAAACGGCAAGAACGCGGTCAGAAATCCCAAGATGATGATTGCGGCCGCTTTTGACATATCAAAATTGTATCAGGCGGAAATGACCACGACAAACTCACCCTTCGCGGAGATATCACCGCTTGAGTATCTCGCCTGTATTTCGGCAACGGAACCCGCCGCAACTTCTTCGTGCAGTTTTGTCAGTTCCCGACATACGGCGATATGACGGTCCGGAATGCGCAACATCAACTCCCCAAGAAGCTTTCCCATTCGGTGGGGCGATTCATACAGCACTACCGTGCGCTTTTCTTTAACCAAACCGTCAAGTGTTTTTTGTCTCCCCTTCTTGTGGGGCAAGAAACCCGCAAATATAAATTCGTCCGCGGAAATACCGGAGGCGGAAAGCGCGGCGGTCAACGCAGAGGGGCCGGGAATCGGCACAATCGCTTTCTCTCCGCAACGCTCCCGCACGAGTGCCACGATGCGCGCTCCGGGATCTGAAATACCCGGCGTGCCCGCGTCCGTAACGAGTGCAACCTTCTCCCCCCTTTCTACGAACGATGCAACCTTTTCAAAGTTTGACTGCGAACTGCGCGCATGAAGCGAAATAAGCGGTGCGCGGATTTGGTAGCGTCCTAAAAGCTTTTGCGTAACGCGAGTGTCTTCAGCGGCAATACGGTCCGCGCCCTTCAACGTCTCGACGGCGCGCAACGTCATGTCGCCCAGATTCCCGATAGGAGTCGCCACTATGAAAAGCGTGCCCGCCATATCTTCAGCACTTTACTAGGAGGTAAGCCTATCCGCCACCTTATAGATATCCCCTGCACCTATAGTCATGACAACGTCGTTGGCACCGGCGCTTTGCCCTATTTCTTTTTCTATTGAGTCGAAGTCAGGAAATGCGCGCGCAGACCCTCCGGCATCATTAATTGCATTCGCGAGCGTTTCAGAGGTAACTCCCGGAACGGGCTCTTCGCGTGCAGGGTAAATGGGGGCAAGTATCACGCGTTCGGCCTTCGCAAGCTCTTCTACAAATCCGGGGAACAAGTCGCGCGTGCGCGTATAGAGGTGCGGATGGAATGCAAGCGTTATTTGTTTCGTCGGGTGGTGTGCGTAGTCGTCATATATAAGCGCTCCGCTTTGAAGTGTGCCTTTGTATTCGAAACGTCTCCACGTGCCTTTGAAAGAAGCTAACGAAGCATCGACCTCAGACACATTAATGTCAGAGAAGAGCGCCCGAATACCCGCTTTAGCGGCACGCGCGTTCATGCGGTTAAACTCGCCGGGTAACAGAAGTTCGGGAACGCTTTCGGTGGAGTAATCAACTACCCGGCACTTCGCTCCCGCCACTATCGGCGCAATGTTTGGGTTCGAAAGATCGGCAACAACCGCTCCGCTCTCGGGAAGCTTTTCTACCGCTTTTTTAAACATTCCCTGCATCGCCCCCAAGGACGAAAACCAGTCGGTGTGATCCCATTCCGCGTTTGTAATAACAAGCACCGCGGGAGAAAGCTTCAGAACATGATCTTTGTATTCGCATCCCTCAATCACAAATAAGTCCTCCGACCCGTCAAGAAAATTTGAGCCAAATTCCGGAACGATAGAACCAACGACCGCAGAGGGATTTTTACCGACATCTTTGAGGGCTTTCGCAGCAAAGGCCGTCGCGGTTGTTTTGCCGTGCGTCCCCGTTATAGCGAGTATTGTCTTCCCTTGCGTCTCTTCCCCGAGTGCCTGAAAATACGAAACCTGTGGAATGCTAAGCTCTTTCGCGCGGACACGCTCCGGATTGTCCTCCCACACTGCATCCGAATAAACGACAAGTTCAACGTCAGCAGAAATATTTTTCGCGTCTTGCGGAACGGACACACGCATACCTTTCTTTTCCAAAAGCTCGGTTGTCGGTGACTCTTCCCTGTCGGAGCCGGTAACGGTATGCCCCCGTCGAAGATACAGCTGGGCGAGCGCGCTCATGCCAATCCCGCCCGCACCTATCAGGTGTACTTTCATGCGAGGAAGTTATCCATAAGACGGAAGCACTGTTTTTGCATGGCATCCTCGAGCTCGCGCGCCTCGCGAATCACCCGCGCTTCATCTAAAGTAAAGTCGGTGTTGGTCCACACTCTATCGTCGTCGCTCCAATCTGTCACCAGGTCCGGCGTTGCCTCTACATGAAATTGTATGCCGTACGCACCTTCGCGCGAAAAAGCCTGGTTAGCACAGAGCGGTGCCGTTACTAAATGTTCTGCGCCTTCGGGCATGTCGAACGTATCACCGTGCCATTGCAGAACTTTGAACGTGTCCGAAAAACCTTCGAAAAGCTTGCTTTGCTTTCCCGCCGGAGTTAGTGAAACATCGTAGTACCCGATCTCTTTTATCCGTTTACCCTCTACGATATGCGGATATACGCGTGCGCCCATGGCATGCGCAACAAGCTGAGCACCAAGGCATATTCCTAAGACGGGCATGCGCCCTATAGCTTCGTCGAGCGCGGACAGCTCCTCCCGCTTCCCCGCATACTCTTCATACACGCCCATAGGACCGCCAAGTACAACTAAGGCGTCATAGTCGGCAACAGGCGGAATCGTCTGCGACTCCCACAGCTTTACGACCGAAAGCCCTATATTTCTCTTCGCCGTATATTCAGCAATGTTAGAAGGGTGCTCACGGGCAATATGTTGAAAGACAAGAAGATTTTTCGACATGTACCCCAAGTATACAAAAATCAGAGCTCAATGTTTTCTGCCTTAACCGACCGTCCGAAAAACCGCCCGGACTCCCGTTCAAAACGCCCCGTGGTGTCGGTTGTATAAAATTGCACATCCTCGGCACGCGCGAGAACGTTTTCTATTTCGGGGTGCCGTGCAAGATAGACAGAAAGCTTGTCGGCAACAACTTCGCTTTGAGAGACAACTTTAACCGAGGGGCCGACTGCACGTTCAACAATAGCAGCCAAATGTTCATAATGAGTGCACGCGAGAACAACGGTATCAACGCCCTCTTTAAGAAGCGGCTCCACGTATTCGCACACCAAATCATAGGCGCGGTCGGTATCATGTTCTCCCGCTTCGACTAACGGCACGAGAAGCGGAGCTGCGTTTTGTACGATGGAAATATCCGGAGCAATCTTGGAGAGCTCGGCGGGATACGTGCCGGATCTGACGGTGCCCATGGTGCCCAGAACGCCTACCCGTTTGTGCGCAGGATCAGAAGCAACATATTCCAATGTAGGAACAATCACGCCTAAGACGCGTTTACGCTCGCCATGATGCTCCCGCAGATAGTCTTTCTGTATCGCACGCAACGCTTCAGCGGAAACCGTATTGCATGCAAACAAGACGAGTTCGCATCCTTCTTGAAACAAGAAGTCGATCGCCTCCTTGGCAAACTGCAAGACCTCCTCGGATGATTTGTCTCCATATGGCGCGCGTGCCGTATCTCCCAGATATATGTACCGGTATTGCGGAAGGCGGTTCATTACCGCTCGCAAAACGGTAAGTCCGCCGAGACCCGAGTCAAACACCCCAATTGAGCGGATACGACCTGTCATAGCGATTCGAAAAGCGCCGTAAACTGATCCCCCCGATCGAATTCGTTCCTAAACATGCCGAATGACGCGAACGCGGGCGACAACAA
>CAZMOI010000014.1:0-13023 GCA_964568025.1 uncultured Candidatus Saccharibacteria bacterium | reverse complement strand
CCAGAAGCGCGTCTTCAAAAGCTTCTCTTAATGAGGCCTTTGGAATGGATCCTTCGACCGATGAAGGATATAAAGCAGCGAACTTTTCCGAGCCAGACCCTTTGAGAAGTACAACCTTTTTCGTATACGCGGGAAGAAGTGCCGCCAACTCCTTCATATCTAGGCCCTTGTCGGCTCCACCCATAATGAGAATAATGTTCCCGCCTTGAATGGCATGGAGTGCAGCGATGGTTGCTTCGGGTGTGGTTGCAGTAGTGTCGTTATATATTTTTATCCCGCGCTTCTCTCCCAAGAGTTCAAGGCGGCCCGGAACACCCTTGAACGAGGCTATGGCGTTTCGTATATGCTCATCAGGAACCTTTAGAGCACGTGCCGCTTCTATGGCACAGACGGCATTGAGTAAGTTGTGTGCGCCGGGAATGTTAATCCCCCAGTGGTCAGGAAAGTGTGCGGGATTTGCAATGGCGATATGCGAACGAAGGTCGGCACCGTACGTATCGAGTATCGTATCTGCGACAGGAAGTCCTAAAACCAAGGTGTCTCCCGCCTTTTGATTGAGAAATATTTTCGCCTTATCCGCAAGGTATTCGTTCATCGTCGGATAGTAGTTCATGTGGTCGGGATACAGCGTCGTAAACACGGCAACCGAAGGGCTGATTTTTGCTTCCCCGAAACCCTGACACTGCCATGAGTCGAGTTCAAAAACGGCAACCGAATCCTCATACACCTCGTGGAGAAGTGCCAACGTAGAAACTCCGCGAACATTTCCGCCTAGAAGCACGGGCATACCGGCAGTCTTAAGTATGTGATGAATGAGATGTGTTACCGTCGACTTGCCACGAGTTCCCGTGATACCAACAACCGGAATCCCGGTTAGTTCGACAAACCACGACGTGCTCATTTTTATGGGGATACCGTTTTTCCGTGCCTCGATAAGATACGGCGAATCCTCACGAACGCCTGCAGCTTTGACTATGTAGTCCCGGTCTTTAAAGTCCGCCATGTCATGCTCTCCAAGACGGTATTGAATGCCGGGAAAATCAGAAAGGAGTTTAAGCGATGCGGACAGTTCTTCCTCAGTCTTGAGATCCGTAACAATAAGTTCTGCCCCCTGCTCCGCCAGAAACTTTGCATCCCCCACCCCTCTTCCCAAAAGACCCAACCCCATGAGGGTAATTTTCTTTCCTTTAAAAATAGGCCTCCAGTCCTTCATGATATGAAATGTACCGTAAAGGCACGAGAGAGCAAGCGCTGCGGACAGTGCCTTTGCTCCGTCGTCGCTCGGACGCCATGAGCGTAACCGCTCGCGGCGCTTCTCGCTCGACGTAGTAGACTGGAATCAAGCACCATGATTTTTACCGAACTTGCGATTATTCTCTCACTTGCCTGCCTTTTTGCCCTCTTTACCTTGAAGCTCAAGCTTCCGTCGGTCGTCGCGTATTTACTTGCTGGCGTCGCACTTGCCGTATTTGAGTCGGGTGACGCGTCAGTCCTGCATACCCTTCCCGAAATAGGCATCGCATTCGTGCTGTTCTTGGTCGGAATGGAACTTAACTTCAATGAAATTCGTTCCTTAGGAAAGCCCATCGTTGTAGCAACTCTTCTTCAGGTTGCGCTCTCCTCAGTTGTAGGCTACTGGATAGCAACACTGTTTGGCTTTGCCGGAGCAGAAGCGGTACTTCTGGGTACCGCACTCGCGTTCTCGTCAACCGTTGTTATCGTCAAAAGCCTCCTTGAAAAACGTGACCTAGGATCGCTCTACGGAAAACTTTCCGTGGGCATTTTGCTTATCGAGGACTTGGTTGCCATTCTCCTCATGACCGCGATTTCGAGCGATTTGTTGAAAACGGGAATTATGGTTGCAGACTTTACGCCGTTCCTTGCATTCATCGCAAAAGCGATCATCCTAATGGCGGTCGCCTACCTCGCTTCTCACTACCTCCTAAACCGCCTGTTCGACATCTTTGCTCGCTCAACCGAACTGCTATTTCTCGCGGCTATCGCATGGTGCTTTGCAATTACATCCCTTGCGGTTCTCGCAGGCTTCTCGGTGGTTATCGGCGCATTTATCGCGGGTATTGCATTAGCCACGTCTCCGTATGAAATTCAGATTCAAGGCAAAGTAAAACCTCTGCGGGACTTTTTTGTTGCACTCTTTTTCGTATATATCGGTGCGCAAGTAGAATTGCAATACGTTATCAACGCATGGCCGATGGTGCTCGCCTTTGCCGGGATTGCTCTCTTTATAAAGCCGCTGATATACCTCATAGGACTTTCCGCCTTCGGTTTCCGAAAACACACGATGTTCCAGACCGCCTTGAACCTAACGCAAGTGTCGGAATTCTCGCTGATTGTGCTTCTTTTAGGACTGCAGTACGGTTTGATCGCTCCGCAAAGTCTTTCGGTAATCGCCGCGGCGGCGGTAGTGTCTATTATTGTTTCGGCAATATTTATTGAAAAATCCGATGCGCTCTACAAAGTTATGAAGCCTTTTGTCGCGCTGTTTCAGCATAAAAAAGAACGCGACCTACTGACCTCTGAAGAGGAGAGTAAGCTGGTAGATCATGTAGTGGTTATAGGCGCAGACCGTGTCGGGAGTGCAATTGTGCATCATATGGTAGAGCGTCAAATCCCCGTCCTGGTACTCGACTACAACCCGCGTCTGGTACGACGACTTCGCGCGGAAGGAATACGCACAATATACGGTGACATTTCAGATCCTGAAATAATCGAACACCTGCATCTCGAAACGGCACACCTGGTTATTTCAACTGCAAGCGGAATTGTTGATACAAAGACACTCCTTGAGGCATGTAAGCGCAAGAAAGTGAAAGCGACCGTTGTGGTGCGCGCCGCGGAACCGGAACATGAACAAATGTATCTAGACATGGGCGCTGATTACGTCATTGTTCCGGAACATGTATCGGGTGACTTTTTGGTGGCGAAGCTTAAAAACGAGTGGCCAGAACTTACATTTGAACATCACACACATTCGCACAGACATGCACACAAGCGCTACCATGGGTAGCGCTCACGAAACCAAAACGCTTAGTGACTTGTGACCAGGCGCAAACTAAGCCTCGAAAAGCTCAGAAAGCGATTCGTCGGTTTGAATACGGCGTATAGCATCGCCGAATATATCCCCCACCGAAATGACTTCAATCTTGGAAGAAAGCGCGCGTTCAGGAGAAATGGTATCCGTAATAAACACTTTCTCAACCGGTGCACTATCAATGCGTTCGTTTGCGGGACCTGAAAGAACGCCGTGAGTTGCTGCAGCATACACTGCCGTTGCGCCGGAATTTTTTAGAAGTTCAGCCGCTTTTGCCAGGGTTCCGCAGGTGTCGAGCATGTCGTCGATGATGAGTGCAACTTTACCTTTTACATCGCCAGCGAGACGTACCTTAGCCACTTGGTTTGGAAGCTCGCGTTCTTTGTGAATAATCGCCAAATCCGCGCTCTGCATCATGCGCTTTGCATATGACTGCGCACGTGCCGCTCCTCCTACGTCAGGAGAAACAATAACCAACCGCTCTTCTGCAATTTCTTTCTTGAAAAACTCCTTGAAGTGATTGATGAATACGGGGCGGGCATACAGGTAGTCAACGTTTGCCTTACGGAAGAACCCGCCGATAGAGTCGGTGTGGAGGTCCATCGTCAACAGATGGTCCATCCCCAACTTATCGAGAATCATCGAGAACGTGCGTGCGGATATCGCCTCTCGGGGCTTTGCTTTGCGTTCCTGACGGGAATACCCGAAATACGGAATGACTGCCGTTACTTCCCGTGCGGATGCACCACGCGCCGCATCAAGTGCGATAAACAAACGAAGCCAGTTTTCCGCAGGCGGATTGGTTGATTGAATGAGGTAGACGTTTCGTCCGCGGATATTTTCTTCAAACTGAACGTATTGTTCGCCGTCGGAAAAAGTCTTGAGTTTTACCTTACCGAGCGGAACGCCGAGTTTTGCAGCAATTTTCTTTGCAAGTTCGTCGTTTGAGCCGAGACTAAAGAGTGCAATTCCGTTATCCATACACGGCGGATTATAACCTGGTAATCAATCTCTACCAAAACCTTGGTGCCGGAGAGAGGACTTGAACCTCCACCCCCTTGCGAGGACTACGACCTGAACGTAGCGTGTCTGCCAATTTCACCACTCCGGCAAATTACACGGCAAGTATAACAATTTCCGCCACTACGGCGAGCGAGGAGCGTCGCAGAAACTGGTTTCTATGACGTCCGAGCGATGCCGGAGAAAGCTTTGCTTACATGCCCACACAGAAAACAAAGAACACTTCCTCGTGAGGAGAAACTATACCAAATTGACTAGCCTCACGCTCCCGTCTTGCGGGGAGCGGGATACACGCTGAGCGCCTGTATTTCAACTTCCCACACCGTGACACTTTCGCCGTTATTCGGCTTAACCGTGAACACTCCCTGCCCGCGGTCATCCGTATGAAGGTACGTTACCGTACCGCCAACCAAATGCGATTCTCTTTTATTAACTTTTTGGACCCGCGCCATCATTCTGTCCCCGCGCGCGACCTCGAAATATGTACCTTTGAGGCGCCACCCGAAGGCGTTGAGTCGTGTGAAGCGTTCAGGCTGGCTCATACACAATGTAGATTATGCAAAATCACGCACAGTTTTTTCATCCGGAATGAAGATGCGTTTTTGACCAAATGTTTTCGGAAACTCGCGAACGTCGACCTGTCCGCGCAAACTGTTTAAAAACTCCAACGAAACAATCATACTTTCGGCATATCCCTCTACTTCTCCGGTTCTGGTATCCCGCAAAGCGAATCCTGATTCTATTTTTCCGGTCTTCGGATGAACAGCAAAGGCGACATCTTCAACAACGCCAAAGTTCGTATGCTCGTTCGGATCTCTAAGTGGGTCAATGCTCTTCCACTTGCAGGCAACCGCGTCGCCAGTAAACACCCAAAGTCCTTTTATAACCACCCCTCTTCCTCGCATTGTTTCGTGCATACGAACGTTTATATACCGCCTCGAGGCAGAAATTGGTACCCAGCGGGAACAACGACCGACGTCGGGTCTTTTCCGTCCCACGAAATCATGCCGTTCACTACCATGCTCGTAATTTTCGGCTGAAACTCATGCTCCGCGGTATGAACAAGTTCCGCAACTGTTTCTTTACTGATACCTTTTTGATACGGAATTTTGTACTCGAAAAATACGGGACCCCGATCGTACTCGTCGGTCACGAAATGCATGCTGATACCAAACTCCGAAAGCTCTCCGCTTTGAAGCGCGTCATACACCGCGTCCAGTACATGGTTCCCCCACATACCCTCCCCTCCGAATCGTCCATTTGAGACCGAAAGAAGGCCCGGGTGAATGTTAAAAGTTTTTTTCGGGTCCAATCCTTTTACCATTCGAAGCCAACCTGAAAGCGCACACCACTCAGCCCCACTTTTCTGCACGATTGCCTGGTACTGGTCTGCGTCGTACGGGCCCGCAAAATGCGTGAACGGTACGCCAAGTGTGTCGGCTTTTTGACGTACTCCCCCGTTTTCGTTATTTGAAACAACGCCGACGACCTCAAACGTATTCGGATTCGCCCGGGACCACTCCACCAAATTTTGAAAACCCGAACCTCCGCCGTCCTTTGTTCCCGATGCGAATACCAGTATCTTAGGCATGATTTTTGAAATACTCTTTAAGAAGCATTCGCCAGTCTTCCCACGTTATAAGGGTATCAACTTCGTCTTTCCCTATCCATTTCAGTTCAGAAAGTTCATCGTCCGCCACCGCAAACGGTGCATCGGCGTTTGCGAGTGTTGCTTCAAACACAACGTAGTAGCGGGGAATGTTTGCGGGGGTTTCGTATGTAATGCAAGCGAGAAGGGGTTTACCTATTACGAAATCAACACCCAACTCTTCTTTAAGTTCACGCGCCAGTGCCGAAACAGGCTCTTCGCCCGTGTGCATCCTACCGCCGGGAAAGTCCCAGCGTTTGTCCATGTCTTTAAATGTTACCTTCCCTCGGCACATCAGCACCTTGCCGTCCTTCATCACAAGAACCTTCTGTCCGACGTGTGCGAGAAGGAGTGCGCCTGGGTCTTCCTGTGCCATCCTCTAATGATACTTCGTCATTTGACGAGTGGTACGTCTGTTACTGACTCCAGAAGTTCCGAGGCAAGTTCTTGCTGAAGCGCCAAATCAGGAATCTGAAGAATTATGTCGGAAATGGAAATAACTTCCCGGGAAATCCGAAGTTCCATGTCCATAATCTGTCGGGTAATCCGTGTATCTTCAGATGACACTTGGCCTGGCTCGGCTTCTCGAAGAGGTCGTGTAAGAAGTTCGAGTCTCGTTTCAACGGTCTGTCGAATTCGTGCAATTTCAGTGCGGGCAATTCCGGTAATCGCGCGTGCGCGACCTTCCTGATCAAAAGCATATTTTTGATGAGCCGCAGAAACTAAGGTTTGAGTGTGTACCTTTAAATCCTCACGGAAATTGACACTGGGGGTAAGGAGCGCTTCGCGACCTCGTGGATGTGCGCTGTCTGCCATAGAAAGCTCTCATTATCCTTTTCCGGTGCGTAAAGTCAAATTCACCCCTTCCCTTGTTTTGCCTTTGCGTAGGCTTCGCGCGCGCGGTGAAATGACGCTTTTTGCCCGACAAGAGGTGGAGGATAGCCGGGCGCAATAAGAGAAAAGTCGTGTTCCTTCCCGTCGGAAAGTAGTGCTGGTGCTACGTTTTTTAATTCCGACACCCATTCCTTTATGTACTGGGCTTCGGGGTCGTACTTCTGCGCCTGCGTATACGGATTAAAGATACGTAACGGGCGCGGGTCGGCGCCGACGGAAGCGGACCACTGCCATCCGCCGTTGTTTGACGCGGGGTCGTAGTCGACAAGTTTTGTCGCAAAGTACCGCTCCCCTTTCCTCCAGTCGATAAGAAGGTTTTTCGTCAGGTACGACGCTACAATCATGCGAGCGCGGTTGTGCATCCAACCCATTTCATTTAACTGACGCATGCCTGCGTCAACCATGGGCACGCCTGTTTTTCCTTCGCACCATGCCTGAAATTTTTTCTCGTCGTTTTCCCACCAAATGTTGTCTCCCCACGGCAGGAACGATTCCTTGAAAACTCGAGGGAAATGCCAAGCGATGTGGAGGTAAAAGTCGCGCCAATATAACTCCGCTATAAACTGCGTCGTATCGAACTTCTGTTTTTTTACCGCATGATATGTCTCGCGAATGGAAACGGTTCCAAACTTATGATGGGGGGAGAGGCGCGACGTACCTTTTTCCGCGGTCATGTTTCTGGCCTGCTCGTACCCTTTAAGCGTTGAGGCGTTTTTTAGTATGCGAAACCCCGCCTCCCTCCCCGCCGGAAGTGCAAGTTCGCGTTTCAAAAACGACGCGAACGCGGAAAGGACTACATGCGGTGTAGTGAGCGTGCCTGAAAAATAATTTTTCTGTTTAATGGGAACAGGTTCGTGAACGGGATGTTTCATTGCCGAACGCATGAAAGGAGTAAACACGGAATAGGGCTTATCTCCCCCCGTTGCAATCGTTCGTATCGGCGAGAGTGTGTAATCGTCGAATAGGTGTACGGTAGCTCCGAGTTTTAACGCTGTTTCCTCTATAGCTTCGTCGCGCGCGCGGGCAAACGGCGTGTAGTCGCGATTCAGATACACGGCCCCTACCGCATCGTCCTTTATTAGAGAAGCTACGACTTCGTGGGCAAGTCCTTCAAAAAAATACAACCTCCCTCCCTTTGCCTGCACCTCTTTCTCAAGTTCCGCAAGCGACTGTACGAGGAACGCGAAGCCGTTTTCACTAAAATACTTGTTCTCCTTTCCTGTCTGCCGGGTATCAAAAACGAACCCGACCATCACCTCTTCGCTATCCTTTAGTGCTTCAATAAGCGCGGTGTTGTCGTCGAGTCGCAGGTCCCGACGGAAGAGAAACAAGGATTTCTTCACGAGTCGAGTGTACCAGTTTTCCGAAGGCAACGTGATATAGTAAGCGTCTTAATGCAGGTCCAATCAGTCCGCGGATTTCTCCCCGTCATAACGGCAATTGCAGGAAACGCTTTTGTTGCCGTCATAAAATTTGTTGCAGCGTTCGCTTCCGGCTCGAGTGTTATGTTCGCTGAAGCGATACATAGCGTCGCGGATACCTTAAATCAGACTCTCCTTCTCATAGGTCTCCGCCAATCGACAAAAAAGGCGGACGGACGGTTTGAATATGGATATGGAAACGAGAGGTTTTTCTGGGCGCTTATCGCGGCGTGCGGAATTTTTTTTCTGGGTGCAGGCGTAACTGCATATCAAGGAATAGAGGCGATAGTAAACCCCCAGCCTATACAGTTTTCGTGGATTATTGCGGGTGTACTTGCACTTTCCTTTGCCGCGGAATCGTACACTTTTTTTATAGCCGTACGAGAACTGCAAAGAACGTTGCCCGGCATCGGGTGGGACGAGCGTCTAGCGAAAGCGGACTCCGCAACGCTTGCGGTACTTCTTGAAGACTCGGTTGCGCTACTTGGCGTTGCAGTTGCAGGGGTAAGCGTTGCACTTTCATACGTTACTGGAAATCCCGTATGGGACGGGATCGGCACGTTGGTGATTGCGCTTCTCCTTGGCACCACAGCGATTCTTCTCATACAAAAGAATCGCGCATACCTTTTAGGGAAATCCATACCGGATTCGGTTCGTGAAGCGGTTATCGAACTGTTGGAAGCGGAACCGGCAATAGAAAAAGTACTCGACTTTAAATCGGCAACCATCGGACTGGGCACCTACCGCATAAAATGCGAAGTTGAATTTAACGGTGTCGCGCTCCTGCGCGAAGCGTATCGCGGAACGTCACTCACGGAGCAGTACGAAGAAGTAAAAGACGACGTTGAAGACTTTAAGCGGTTTGCCGCGGAATATGCGGACCGCATACCGCGCCTTATGGGTAACAAAATAGACGAGATAGAAAAACGGGTGCGCAAACACTTCCCCATCATTCGCCACATTGATATCGAGATAAATTAACCTGCAGCAGTGCAGGTTTTTAGACTTGTGCGCGCTCTAGGGATCGAACCTAGGACCTTTCGAGTATCAGTCGAATGCTCTACCAACTGAGCTAAGCGCGCGAGTGAGGAGCGGTGCAAAAGCTTGCTTTTATACCGTCCGAACGAGCGCGCTCCAGCTTTGCTTTAGCGCGCCTCGTGGCTCAAATCCTACCAAAAAACAGGCTTTCAAACAAACCGCGGGTCGGGCTTTACTTTCTTATCGCGAAACTGCCCTATGCCGTGTTCAGTAGTAACCAATACCAACGGTCGCTTGGATTCATCATTTCGAGTAAAACCAACAACCCTCCCGGCTATATATTTTCCACGTGGACGAACCTCTACGTATGCACCCATCCTCCACTGAAATGGAGAACGTATTTCTCCTTTCGCTTTTTCCAACATAAAAAGAATGTAGCAAAAACGAGGCAAAAATGGAATACTTATCACTATGGCAAAAAAAGTAACAGTCGCCGCGATTCAGACGAAAGTCGGCCCGGACATCGGCAAGAACCTCACAAAGACCGAGAAATTAATTCGGCAGGCGGCGAAAAAAGGCGCGAAAATTGTGGCACTCCAGGAGTTGTTCAGCACCGTCTATTTCCCTCAATATAAAAAAGCCGATAAAAACAAGTATTCTGAATCAATCCCTGGCCCCACAACGAAAGCACTTTCCAAACTTGCGAAGGAGCTCGGTATCGTTATTGTCGTTCCGCTGTACGAAAAAGGCAAAAACGGAAAATACTACAACTCCGCTTCCGTGATAAATGCAGACGGAAAACTGCTACCCACGTACCACAAAATACATATCCCGCACGATCCCCTATTTTGGGAAAAGAATTATTTTGAAGAAGGTAAAAAGGGTTATCAAATCTACAAGACAAAATATGCGACGTTTGCCGTCCTTATCTGCTACGACCAGTGGTTTCCTGAAGCGGCACGCATGGCAACGCTTGCAGGTGCGGACCTTATCTTCTACCCCACCGCGATCGGCGGCATTGTCGGCTATGACTCTCCGGACGGCGACTGGCATAACGCGTGGGAAACGGTGATGCGGGGACATGCGATCGCAAACGGCGTCCATGTCGTTGCAATAAACCGTGTCGGGGTCGAAGATCGTTTGTGGTTCTGGGGTCAATCGTTCGCGGCTGATTCGTTCGGAAAAGTGTTGAAGCGTGGTAGTGCAAAGAAAGAGGAAGCTGTAGTCGCGACCCTGGACCTTTCGCACAACAAGCGTATCCGTGACGGATGGGGCTTTCTCAGAAATCGTCGCCCGGATACCTACAAATTCTAGTTATGTCTACACCAAAAGCAGCGGGCTTTAGAATGCCCGCGGAATGGGAAAAACATTCCGCTGTTTGGCTTTCAGCCCCGCACGACAACGAATCGTTCCCTCACCTTAGCGATGCGCAAAACGCGCACGCTGATTTTGTGCGCGCAATTTCCGAATACGAAACCGTGGAACTTCAAGTTTTGGATGAAACCATGAAAGCCGAGGTTACCGCCAGGCTCACGGAACGCGGAACAAATATGGACAACGTCCGTTTTCACGTGCGTGAATACGCTGACATTTGGTTTCGGGACTATGGACCTTTGTTTGTTGTGAACGACAAGACAAAAGAATTGGCGATGACGAAATGGACGTTTAACGCGTGGGGCGGAAAGTATGACGCACTGCTTCGCGACAACGGCATTCCGTATGAACTGAACACGCAGATGAAGCTCGACATGTTTGAGACAGGCATCGTTATGGAGGGTGGTTCAATAGAATTGAACGGCAAAGGGACCGTTCTCACAACCACACAGTGCCTTTTGAACAAAAACCGAAACCCACATCTTTCGAAAGAACAGATTGAAAAATACCTGGACGATTACCTTAATGCCCCGAACGCCGTGTGGCTTACGGAAGGTATTGAGGGCGACGATACCGACGGGCACATCGACGACATTGCACGGTTCGTAAATGAAACGACGATTGTGTGTACCGTTGAGAAAAATGAAAACGACGGAAACTACAAACCCCTTAAAGAAAACTTCGAACTCCTGAAAGAGGCAAAAGATCAGAACGGCAACCTGTTTACCGTTGTTCCCCTTCCTATGCCGAGCCCCGTCATATCAACGGTTTCCGGCAAACGTTTGCCTGCGAGCTATGCAAACTTTTATATCGGTAACGGTGCCGTCATTGTTCCTATCTTTGGAGTACCGGAAGACGAGGAAGCGCTATCCGTCCTCCGGTCGGTTTTCCCAAATAGGAAAGTCGTCGGAATCAACGCTACCTACATCGTCTACGGATTCGGCACCTTCCACTGCATGAGCCAGCAACAGCCTGCCGTCTGATACATCCACCTGTTCTTTTTTCACCGCAACCAAAAGAATCATGGCATCCGCCTGCTCGGGCGAACCGTTAGGGAACGATACGTGTTCCAAGGAAAACCCCGCCCGCTCAAGAAACGCCTTAAGTTCGAGGTTGTTCTCTACCCCTTTTGGAGAAAAGACACTTAGGAAGCCCCGACCCGGCTTGTTTACAATTACAAATCTTCCTCCGGGCTTTAAGAAACGCGAAAAGTTTAACAGCACGCTCCGATAGTCGACGTAATTCAGGACTTCGGAAAAAATCATCGTGTCCGCCTGCTCTTCTATACACGATTCGGGGTCTGTTTCAAAAAATGCACCTGCACGCAATAGCGCCCGCTTGTAGGTGGTCGAGGACGGATCACCGACCTGCTCGATATCCATGCGCAACTCAAGCGTCGAGGGGTTGGTTTTGTTTTTCCCGGCAATATCTACGCGGACAAACTTTCTTCCTCTGGCAAGTGGTCCCCAACTTAAAATTCGAGACAACGGACGCGCCCCGCTTCCCACGTCTACCACCACCTTCCCTATTTGGTCGGCTTCCTCCATGCGGTCAAAAAGCGGGATGAGGAATTCTTCCTTCATTTCCGCGTCATACGGACGCCCCCACTCGCTTTTCCAGCGCGATTCGCGCATTGCGAACGCCATTTCAGACATGGAAAAAATATATAACAAATCGCCAAAAAGTAAACAAACTGACTGGCACCATATATGGTGCCAGGTAAAACAGCTTTCTTTCATTGACACTGCTTCTTAGTGGGATACTATTCGGCGTATGAAGAAAAATACTGCAAAAAACGGAGCGAAAAAAAAGTTCGACAAGCTTTCCCCCGCCCTCAAGAAATTCATCATCGAGGAGGAGAAATCGATTACGTCGGGCACGGTTTCTGAATACGTAAAAAAGGGCAAGAAACCTGTCTCAGCGTTTGCTGAACGAACGCTTCAACATACCAACGGCGGGGCAACGCTTGCTTCAGCTTTGTGGCTTAAGGAGCACCTTAAAAACGGCGGGAAACTTGTTGTGACTCTTTCGGGCGCTCTTTCAAGCTTTCAGATAGGAGTCATGCTTGCGGAGCTTATCCGCCAGAACAAAGTCCACCTCGTTTCAGCAACGGGCGCAAACCATGAAGAGTCCTACTACCGCTACGTCGCCCACTCCCACTATGCCTATATCCCCCGCTACACGGAACTGACCCCGGAACAGGAAGCGGAACTTCGTGATGCAGGACTTCGTAGAATTACCGACACGTTCCTTCCCGAAGACGAGAGCGTGCGCATTATGGAACCGCATCTGTTGAAGATGTGGAAAGAGGCTGAAAAGAAAGGAGAAAGCTACTACCCGCACGAATACTTCCGCCGTTTGTATGCAGAAAAACTGATTAAGCCCGATTCGAAAGCAAACCCGCAGGATTCTTGGACCTACGCCGCTTACGAGAAAAACATTCCTATTATCATTCCCGGGTTTGAAGATTCAACGATGGGTAACATTTTCGCAAGCTACACCTACAAGGGCGCTTTGAAAGAAAAGGCTGACACCGTTATAGAGGGTAGCGTAATGAAAAACGGCCTGGAATACTTCCACCTCATGTGTGACTGGTACGCCAAGGAATCGAAAAAAGCCCCTATCGCGTTCCTTCA
>CAZMOI010000013.1:0-18258 GCA_964568025.1 uncultured Candidatus Saccharibacteria bacterium | reverse complement strand
GAGGAGGGCGCCAAAATAAAGAACAACGTCAAACGCGAAGACCACTTCGAGTTCGTCAACAACATCAAGGGAGGTGTTATTCCACAGGAGTTTATTCCGGCGGTTGAGAAGGGCGTACGCGAAGCGATGGAGCGCGGTATTGTTGCGGGCTACAAGATGGAAGACATTTCGATTTCACTAAACGACGGTTCGTACCACGACGTCGACTCCTCAGAAATCGCCTTCAAGATAGCCGCGTCTCAAGCGTTCAAAGAAGCGGCGGACAGAGCAAAGCCCGTCATTCTCGAACCTATCATGCGCGTCGAAGTTGTTATTCCGGAGAAGTTCATGGGTGACATCACGGGGCACATTACTTCGAAACGCGGACAGATTGAGTCGATGGAAGATCGCGGTATGGCAAAAGTCGTTAACGCGAAAGTTCCATTGTCTGAAATGTTCGGCTACACAACGGCGCTTCGCTCTATGACGGAAGGCAGAGGTTCCATGACCATGGAATTCGATCACTACGAAGTCGTTCCGCAAAACGTTGCTGAAACGATTAAAGCTGCGAGAAAGTAACCTTGAATTAAAAAACACCCCGCGAATGCGGGGTGTTTTTGTTTAACTTTCTTGGTCAAATAGGGAGAAAAGTAACTGCTCTTCCTCCCATGCAGGATCCACCGGGTTTTCCGTCAGCACTCTTTGAATTAAGGGATATGCAAACGAGTCCGGGTCTTCAGCCGCCGCCGCTGCTTTTAGATGGAGCATCTGGATTCCTTGTATTAAGGGTCCTTTGTCCTCCCTAGCGGTGGTAGGAATAAATGCGTCTTCATCCGTCGGATCGTATCTTTCAGCCATATTCATATTATATCACATTATATATAAAAGGCAAGTACCTACGGGGTAGGTATTTTGCACGGGGTTTCGTATACTCCGTGGAATGGAAGCTCCCGAGGCACGACGATTTTCTGATTCTCCCGGTGGGCGAGAACCGGTACCTATACCAAACGACATTGTTTCGTGCGGAAAGTGCTTCGGGCTGTTTAAGGTATACCCCTCTCCACACGGAAGTTCCCGTGTCACTCCGCACCTAACCCCGGACGGGTTTCGCTGTACCATCGGGAGTTAGGTATTTTCGATCATTCGTTTTAGGGGTATTGTGTTTCTATGGCTCCCGAAGCAGAGAAATTCGGACCTTTTGCTGAACGCGCGGCTACATGTCAGCGTTGCGGCAGGGTGTTCATGCTTCGCCCGCATTTGGAGCTTCAGCCCTCAAGAGCATTCATCCCTGTGCATGAAGTCCCTGATGGAAGCCATATGTGTGAGGCAGGAAGCCAAGAAACCGAGTTCGATTCTGTGCCTGGGCGTATTCGAAAAATCGCCTCTAAAGCTTGACTCTTTTTTCTGAATGCGTACTATAGCCAGTAACGCTTCACGCGTTTTTTTCGTCTGTAGGCCTCGGTTGTGCGGGGAATATAGCGAAAGAAAGAGCATTCGCTCTTTGTTAACGATTAACTATAAATACTAATAATTAATTTATGGCAGAATTCGCACGCACCAAGCCCCACGTCAACGTGGGTACCATCGGCCACGTCGACCACGGCAAGACTACCCTCACTGCTGCCATCCTCAACGTCCTTTCGAAGGCGGGGAATGGCTACACGGCATCGGTGAAGGGTGTCGATCAAATCGACAACGCGCCTGAAGAAAAGGCGCGCGGTATTACCATTTCGCTGTCGCACTCGGAATACGAGTCGCCGAAGCGCCACTACGCGCACATTGACGCTCCTGGTCACGCCGACTACATCAAGAACATGATCACCGGCGCAGCGCAAATGGACGGCGCAATCCTCGTGGTTGCGGCAACCGACGGCGTAATGCCCCAAACGCGTGAACACATCCTCCTTGCAAAACAGGTCGGCGTTCCGAAAATCATTGTCTTCCTCAACAAGGTCGACATGGTTGACGACAAAGACCTCGTGGATTTGGTTGAAGAAGAAGTTCGCGAACTCCTTACGAAGCAAGGCTTTGACGGCGCAGGAACCCCGGTCATCCGCGGTTCGGGCCTTAAGGCGCTTGAAAATTCCGCTCCGGGCAACGAATGGTCTGACAAGGTCATGGAACTTGCGAAGGCTTTGGACGAATACATTCCTGAACCGGTTCGCGATGTTGCGAAGCCGTTCTTGATGCCCATTGAAGACATCTTCTCGATTGAAGGCCGCGGTACCGTCGTTACGGGTCGTATTGAACGCGGTGAAGTAAAGGTAGGTGAAGAAGTCGAAATCGTCGGTATCAAGCCTACGACCAAGACTACGATCACCGGTATCGAAATGTTCAACAAGTCGCTTCAGTCAGGTATGGCGGGCGACAACGCGGGCATCTTGCTCCGCGGTACTAAGAAAGAAGACGTGCACCGCGGTCAGGTTATCTGCAAGTCAGGCTCGGTTTCTCCGCGCACTGATTTCGAAGCGGAAGTATACGTTCTTTCAAAAGAGGAAGGCGGTCGTCACACTCCGTTCTTCTCAGGCTACAAGCCGCAGTTCTATGTCCGCACGACTGACGTAACCGGCGACGTGACGTTGCCTGATGGCGTCGAAATGGTCATGCCGGGCGACACCGTTAAATTCAAAGTGAAGTTGGTTGCGCCGGTCGCTCTTGAAGAGCAGCAGCGCTTTGCTATTCGCGAAGGCGGCAAGACGGTAGGTGCAGGCGTCGTCACTAAGATCAACGCGTAACTCTTATATAGCAGGCGCAAAAATAAAACAGATTATGGCTGAAACGAAAGCAAAGAAGGCGCCTGCCAGGAAAGTGGCGGCAAAGAAAGAGACCGCGCCAGTTGGCGGAGGCAAGCTCCGCCTTAAGGTTCGCGGATACGACCACAAAGTGTTGGATCAGTCGGTGAAGCAAATTATCGACACGGCGCTTCGCTTTGATGCGGTCGTCGTCGGTCCGATTCCTCTTCCGACCGATATCCGCAAATTTACGGTGAATGCTTCCACTTTCGTGTACAAAGATGCACGCGAACAGTTCGAAATGCGCACGCACAAACGCGTTATAGACATCTTGGACCCGACGCCGAAAATCATCGACGCACTGACAAACTTGTCTTTGCCCTCAGGTGTTTCGGTAGATGTAAAAATGAACTAATTAAAAAAACCGCCCTTCAGGGCGGTTTTTTTTAATTCGGTTCCTTCAGCCTCTCCCAGAACTTATTAATATTTGGTATGCCGACTCCGGGTTTGATTTCTACATAGACGCGCCCGGGCGGGACGTTAAGTGTCTCTTCTTTCTTTTTTGAACCCACGGGAGCTTCTTTTATGTACGTTTCGCCCTCGTAGGCGACTATCTCAATTCTAAGTCCGCACTCTTTTGCAATATCATGTGCGCGCTCAGCCCCTGCAACTTCGAGTAGTAACCGTGGGCCCCTCACTTTGTATGCCTCTTGTGGGGCTGTGAATTCTGACATGCTCTTGTTATAGGGCAGGATGCTGTTTTGTGTCAAACTTGCATGTTTTTTCACCCGCGTGTATAGTACGCAAACGCTACGTACGAAAGCCCAATAGGCAACTTTCGGACCAATGGTGAATCGCGCTTGACGGATTCCCGTTGAAGCGCATTTTTCAATGAAATTTATTCTCGGAACTAAAAAAGGCATGACCCAGCTTTTCGATGCTGCGGGCGTTGTGCATCCTGTTACTGTTGTTTCCGCGCTGAAGACGTCGGTCACACAAATCAAGACTTCTGAAAAAGACGGATATTCGGCGGTACAGGTCGGCTACGGCGAGCAAAAAGAACAGCGCATCAACAAGGCGCAGAAACCGAAAGGCAATGTACGCGGTTTGAAAGAATTTCGCATGGATGACGTTTCCGCCTACACGGTAGGAAATTCGGTTGACGCTTCTGCTTTTACGGAAGGAGAAACGATCACGGTTTCGGCCATTTCAAAAGGTAAGGGCTTTCAGGGCGTGGTGAAGCGCTACAACTTCCGTGGCGGTCCGCGCACACACGGTCAGAAACACTCGGAGCGCGAGCGCGGTTCTTCAGGCGGAGGCCCGGGTCGTGCCGGCGGTCGCGTTGTAAAAGGTATGCGCATGGCAGGCCGCATGGGCTCTGATCGTGTAACCGTTTCAAATTTGAAAGTTGTAAAAATTGATGCGGTAACGGGTGATTTGTATATCAAGGGAGCGGTTCCTGGTCGCCGTGGCACGCTTGTTGAGATAACCGCCAAATAACGAATATGAAAGCATCGGTATACAACATAAAGGGTTCTGAAGTAGGAAGCGTTGAGCTTCCGGAGGCGATTTTTGGCGCAACACGTAACGACGCGTTGGTTCGTCAGGTAGTTCTTGCGATGCAGGCAAACGCCCGCACGCCTGTTGCCAATACGAAAGGCAGGGGCGAGGTTCGCGGAGGCGGTAAAAAGCCGTGGAAACAAAAAGGTACTGGTCGTGCTCGTCACGGATCTATCCGCTCTCCTATATGGCGCGGCGGAGGTACAACGCACGGACCCTTGAAGGAAAAAGACTATTCACAGCGCATTAACAAGAAGATGCGATCAAAAGCGGTTGCTATCGTTCTCTCCGAAAAAATGAAGGGTGGCAAGGTGTTGTTTGTCGACTCGCTTGGGCTTTCTGCTCCGAAAACTAAGGATGCAAAGTCAGCGCTCGCGGGACTTTCCAAAGTAAAAGGATTTACAGAACTTGCTACGCGTCGCAACAATTCCGCACTGGTTCTCGTTGCTACTCGTGCTGACGCAGTTTCAAAAAGCTTCCGCAACATGGGTAACGTGTTTGTCGACGAAACCAGAAACGCAAACCCGGTAGACATCATGAAGTACCGCTACATCGTTGTTGTGGAACCGGAAGCATCCGTTAAAGCATTGTCGGCTCGTATAACCAAGGAAACTAAATAAGCACGTATGGCAATCTTCGGTTCAAAAAAAGATACGGAAAAGAAAGCCCCTGCCAAGAAGGCACCCGCTAAAAAAGAAGCGGCGCCGAAAGCAGTAGCTTCTGAAAAGAAAGCGTCGGTTGAAGACGTTAAAGACGTCCTGGTTCGTCCGCGCATTACGGAAAAAGCAGCAAACCTTAGTTCCGAAAACGTCTACACCTTTGATATCCGCCAGTCGGCGACAAAAAGGCAAGTAACGGATGCGGTTAAGAAGCTTTACAAAGTAACTCCGCGCAAGGTGACGGTTGTTAATACGCCGGCAAAGCGCGTACGCATGCGCTCGAAGCGCGGATATGGCAAGACCACCGCATCTCGCAAGGCATACGTGTTCCTCAAGAAGGGAGATCAGATTCAGTTTTCATAAACCACTATGGCAATACGAAACTACAAAGCACGGACAAAAAGCACGCGACACATGAGCGTCATTCGCTATCGCGATTTTTTGACTACCAACCGCCCGCTTAAATCGTTGGTTAAAGGAAAGAAAAGCCAGTCGGGAAGAAACGCCGACGGAAGAATCACTACTCGTCACCAAGGAGGAGGGCACAAGCAAAAGGCTCGCATGGTGGACTTCCTTTTCGATAAGAAAAATATTCCTGCACGCGTTGAGCATATCGAATACGATCCGATGCGCTCCGGTTTTATCGCACGCGTTGTGTATTTGGACGGTGAGCGTCGCTACATCTTGGCGCCCAAGTCTTTGAAGGTTGGCGATAAGGTCATTACTTCCGAAAACGCAGCTATCACTCCCGGCAACCGCCTTCCTTTGAAGAACATCCCGATCGGTACGTTTGTGTACAACGTCGAGCTTCATGCAAACGGCGGAGCAAAGATGGGACGCTCGGCAGGTAACTATGCGGAACTTATTGCCTTGGACGGCGGGTACGCGCAGTTGAAGCTTCCTTCAACTGAAGTTCGTAAGGTCGTTGACGGCGCATGGGCGTCAGTCGGCGAAGTTTCAAACTCAGAACATCACTTGGTGCAGTTGGGTAAGGCAGGTCGTGCACGACGCATGGGTATTCGCCCGACGGTACGCGGTACTGCAATGAACCCGGTTGACCATCCGCACGGCGGCGGTGAAGGACGCCAGGGTCGCGGACTCCGACGTGCAAAGAGCATGTGGGGCAAGCCGACCGGCAAGGGTCAGAAGAGCCGTACGCCGAAGAAGTACTCGAATCCGTTCATCGTTTCCCGTCGCAAGGTCGGCAAGAAACGAAAGGGCGCATAAGAACAAAAACAGCCCGCAGGGGCTGTTTTTGTTTACTTAGGCGAGCCGGAGCGATGTTTTGTGTTTCGCAAAACCGCAAGGCGGGGTCGCGGAAGTTCCGAACGACGGTGAGGAACTATCCGTGACCATAATGAGAAAACACAGCCCCTGCGGGCTGTTTTTGTTTACTGAGTCGCCATAAAAGTGAAACCGTACTAAGCTTGTCGAAGTACGGTTTTTAATATGACGCTCAAAGAGTCCCTTGAAGACGACATTTTCTCCCGCGGCTTTAAACGCAGGCTTCGCGATTTGCGCGGAAAGCCCCTGGAGCCGTTTTTTGTGAGCGCAGAAAAAAAGAAAGAAGAACCGTCAATATATCCTCTTCCTGCAAATGACCGTTAGTCAGGGAGGGGCATTCCCAGCTCTTCTTCAAGAAGTTTTGCAGTCGATGTTTTTACGAAGTCGGAGTAGTTACTTTCTTTTGTCTGCTCAAACTGCCCCGTAATAATGTCGGGGGCAATAAGCCCGCCCCATCGGTTTGCGGTCGTGAAATCGGTAAGGGACGAATACGGGTAGTCGAATTCGCGAGCCTTCCATTGATCCAGTGCGCGCGGATTGCGATGAATGTATGCAGACAGGTATAAAAGGTGACGGTCGTCCTTCACCCGTACCGCCTTATACTTTCCTTCAAATAGGTGCCCGCTCTGTTTGTGTTTCTCACCGAAGTATTTTGAATATCCGTGAGAGACGCGGTGCATGTAGTTTGCAATTCCGCCCTCCTCAGTTTCCTTAACCAGCAAATGAAAATGGTTCGGCATCAGGGCGAATGCGGTGAGTTCAACAAACCGTGTTTTAAGTATTTCCTGGACTTCCTCTTCAGATACCGGGAACCCAAGGTCAGGGGAGTATCGCGCACAAGTACGCGCTACGTTCTTAAACGCAGTCGGTGATTGAAGATAGAGAATTCCAAAGAGGAACCGTTGGTAGTCGCCCTTGTCGAGAAACAGCGCGTTTCGTCGCGTTCCGCGATTGTAGACGTGGTAATACTCTCCCGGGGCCACACCATCACGCGATTTTTTCAGCATATGTGCTATGTCTAGCATAGCACATTTTGTAGTGCGCGGGCGCACATGTGCTATGCTAGACATAGCACAATTTGGGGTTGACGGAGGGATGGGTGACGTGTAGGATACGCAAAGCGCTCAGGCGCATTTTTGTTTCAACCACCACATGTCACGATCACTCAAAAAAGGCCCGCACGTCTATTGGAAACTTCTGAAGAAGATTGACGGCAAGAAACCTTCGCAAACTCCGCCTATCAAGACGTGGGCGAGAGCTTCTGAAATTTCACCTGAAATGGTGGGCTTTACGTTTGCGGTTCACACCGGCAAAGATTTCGTTGATGTGTTGGTTAGCGAAGAAATGGTAGGACATCGCCTTGGCGAATTCGCACTCACGACTAAATTCACTCGTCACGGAGGTAAGATGCAGAAGGAATTGGAGCAGAAGAAGAAGGAAGCTGAAATAGCTGCAGCACAGGCTGCTAAGGCACCGGCAGCGGACGCTAAGGGGGCTAAGAAATAAGACATGAAAGCCTCCCTTTCAAATTACGGTCAGAGCCCCCGCAAGACCCGTCTCATCACGGACCTTGTGAAGGGAAAGGCCGTTGCCGAAGCCCTTACGATGCTTAAGTTTTTGAATAAACGCGGTGCACCTCCTATCGCAAAACTCATCGCTTCAGCTGCGGCAAACGCAGAGAAGCAGGGTGAAAACGCGGGCGGTCTTATCGTGAAGAATATTACGGTAGACAAAGGTATCGTTGCAAAACGCTTTATGCCTCGCGCATTCGGACGCGCTTCAACCATTCGTCACCGCATGAGCCATGTCACGGTCACCCTTGCAAAAGGCACCCCGAAGAAGAAGGGAAAGGCAAAGAAAACCGCAGATAAGCCTAAAGCAAAAGTTTCCAAATAATTTATGTCAAAGATCGTACATCCTTACGCACACCGCCTCGGCATCATCCGTGATTGGAAGAGCCGTTGGTTTGCAGGTTCTGCAAAAAAGACCCGCGAATTCATACGCACGGATGCGGCTATTCGCGCGTTTTTGGCAAAGCGCCTCAAGGGAATGTACGTTTCGCACATTGAAATTGAACGATCGCAGAAAGATTTGCGTATTCAGATACACACCGCACGTCCGGGTATGGTTATCGGTCGTTCAGGCGAGTCCGCAACAAAGATGAAGAAGGATTTGTCCCAGCTTTTGAAGACCTTGAAGCTTTCAAACGTTCCTCAGCTTCACCTCGACATTATTGAAGTTCGCTCACCTGAATCAAATTCTGCAATTGTCGCAGCAATGGTTGTTGAAGGGCTTGAGAAGCGCATGCCGTTTAGACGCGTCATGAAGCAGACTATCGACAAAGTGATGGCGAACCGCGACGTCAAAGGCGTGCGGATTGCCGTTTCCGGAATGCTTGGCGCCGCATCCATGTCCCGCAAAGAAGAGTTGAAGAAAGGACGCATTCCGCTTCAGACTATCCGCGCTGACATTGATTACGCGCACGACGAAGCATCACTCCCCTTGGGTAAAATCGGCGTTACCGTATGGGTCTATAAGGGCGACATCTTCAACGAATCGAAATAACCTTTTATGCTCTTCCCTAAAAAAGTAAAATTCAGAAAGTGGCAGTCCGGCCGGGTAAACCCTGAGAAGAAACAGGTTGCAACCCGCGGTATTACGCTTTCTTTCGGTTCGCACGGCCTCAAAGCAACCTCCATTGCTCGTGTTTCTTCAAACCAAATTGAAGCGGCACGTCGCGCGATGGCACGTCATCTTGGTAAAACCGGCCGCGCATGGGTGCGCGTCTTTCCTGACCGTCCTGAGACTAAGAAGGGAGGCGAGCTTCCGATGGGTAAGGGCAAGGGCGATCCGTACCGCTTTGTTGCGGTGGTGAAGCCGGGACGCATTCTTTTTGAAGTTGACGGTATTGACGATACGGCAGCACGCGAAGCGCTACGCAAAGCAGGCACCAAGCTTCCTATAAAGACGACTGTCGTAAAACGCTAAAACACCATGAAAGCTACAGAATTAAAAAAGAAGAACGCAACCGATCTTAAGAAAATGGTTCTTGAGATGGAAGCAGAATTGCGCGAATTTCGCTTCGGTATGTCCGGTGGTCGCACGAAAAACGTCCGCAAAGCTCGCGCGA
The DNA here is from genome assembly GCA_964568025.1 of uncultured Candidatus Saccharibacteria bacterium. Taxonomy (GTDB): domain Bacteria; phylum Patescibacteriota; class Minisyncoccia; order Phycocordibacterales; family Phycocordibacteraceae; genus Phycocordibacter. The sequence continues at coordinate 8,914 of CAZMOI010000013.1, read as the reverse complement.
TACGAAAGGATATTGCTCGTATTAAAACTATTCTCGGCGGGGGTCACGCATAACGTATGGAAAAGAAACAAGTACAACTGAAAACTCTGGTCGGTACCGTCGTGTCGACAAAGATGAAAGATACGGCGACCGTGTCGGTGTCCGCCTACGTCAAACACCCGAAGTACAAGAAGTACGTCGTGAAGACGAAGAAGTATCTTGCGCATGACCCGGGCAACACCGTAGCGGTCGGTGATCGTGTCGTTATTCGTTCCACCCGCCCGATTTCGAAGCGGAAGCATTTTGAAATAGTGAAATAACGAAAGCGTATGATTCAAGACAGATCACTCGTAGTCATTGCAGACAACACCGGCGCTAAGATCGGACGCATTTTCAAAATCCTGGGCGGATCTAAAAAGCGCTACGCGGAAATAGGCGACTTGGTTGTTCTTTCCGTGCAGGTTGCCGAGCCGCGCAAGCTTGTTAAGAAGAAAGATGTGTTGACGGCGGTTGTTGTCCGCCAGGCAAAGCCGTTCCGCAGAAAGGACGGTTCGTACATTCGTTTCGACGACAACGCAGTCGTTATTCTCTCGAAAAACGTGAAAGATCCGTTCGAGCCGAAGGCAAACCGCGTATTCGGTCCGATTCCGCGCGAGGTGGTGGATATGGGTTATCAGAAAATCGGCTCAATGGCGCCGGAAGTCGTCTAATTTTTCTTTTGGCGTATGAAAATAAAAAAAGGAGATAAGGTAGTCGTCATTTCCGGTAAAGACAAAGGCAAGACCGGTACGGTTACGGCGGCATTCCCGCGCGAAAACATGGTGCTCGTCGAGGGGGTCAATATAAAGAAGAAGCACCAGCGCCCGCGCCGTGGCGGACAGAAGGGCCAGGTTGTCGACAAAGGATTCCCGATTCACGTATCGAACGTTATGATCGCGGATCCAAAGTCGGGGAAGCCGACCCGAGTCGCGATCGTTCGCAAGGGCGACAAGCGCACCCGTATTACGAAGAAAACCCAGTCTGAAATTGTATGAACATAACACGCGCACAACAGGACAAAGCGTTCGACGCTCTTAAAGCCGAATTCGAATACAAGAATCGGTTGCAGGCACCACGTCTTGTGAAAGTCATCATTTCGACCGGGGTAGGTAAGGTCAACAAAGACAAGAATCGCATCGCCGTTGTCGAAGACCGTCTTGCTCGCATCACGGGACAAAAAGCGGCACCTCGCGGAGCAAAGAAATCTATTGCGACCTTCAAGGTTCGTCAGGGCGACGTAGTGGGATACCAGGTAACGCTTCGTGGAAAGCGAATGTACGACTTTTTGGATAAGCTCGTACACATCGCACTCCCGCGCACACGCGACTTCCGCGGACTCACTGCAAAAAGCATCGACACCCTGGGTAACTTTTCTTTAGGTATCAAGGAACATACTATTTTCCCTGAAACATCCGACGAAGACTTGAAAGACATTTTCGGGTTTGCCATCACGGTCGTAACGACCGCGAAGGGGAAGAAAGAGTCTGAAGCATTCCTCCGCCACATCGGATTCCCGCTTCAGTAATTCCTAAACATTTGGTCTTTAAAACGCCCCGCATCCGCGGGGCGTTTCTATTGGGGGTATTTGACTTATATAAAATTTATGCTAGAATGCATACACTATGTCAACACCGGGAGCAGGGACTGAGGGAGTACAGGCTGAAAGCGTACCCGCGTACAGGGATGTTAAGCGTGCGGCACTAGAGGCTGAATCAGCCTACAAAAAGGCGTTACGCTCCCGTAACCCTGCTCTGATTCTAGAAAAGGCAGAAGAATGGTACAAGGCAGCAGACGTGTGGTCTGATTGTGCACGGGAAGCGTACGACGCTGGAGATAGAAGTAAAAAAAATGACTGGGAAGTCGGGAACGGCATGTTTAGTAATGCCATGGGGGCACGTAACGAGGCACGACAGGCAGTCAATGCTTCAGGTGCTGACTCTGGCTCAGAACCTGCTCCAACAGAAAGGCAGAGTGGTTTTTCTTTTTCGGCATTCCGCCAGGACATGGGAGACCGATGGAAACGTTGGACCGAAAAGAAACCAGCTACTCCGAAACCAGCGAAGGCTCCGAAAGGAGAGCCGGTTTTTTCTCGCGAGCGTTTTGATAAGGCAACAGCGTGGCTTAAAAATCGCGGCGAGCAGACTGCAGAGAAGTTGAAAAAGACTTGGGGTAAAGACACTGCCGCGCTGATTTCGGGTGCGCTTATGGGGGCGGCTGCAAAAAATTTCCTCTACGGTTTAGGTGCAAGTACTGGTGTTGGTTATATAGGTTCTATAGGATTTGGTGCGGCATACGGCGCTATTACCGCGGCCACGGTTGAACTTATAGGGGCAACCTATGATGCTCGGAAAGAGCATGCGAAATACGATGAGTTCGTTCGCGAAATGCGTGAAGATTTTGATACTGCCGATTCGGCAAGTGAAATAAATATGTGGGTTCAAAAGGTTCGTTTCCTTCGAGAGCAGATCGTCGCCGAAAGCGACGAGGCAAGGAGACTGGAACTGCAAGACAAACTTCGCTACGCAATGCTCTATGTCAAGGAAAGTGCTCGACAAGATAAGATGTCTCTCAAAGATCAGGCAAAAATTCTCGCCGATCAGGTTCTTGGTTTTGAGAACGGCCGTGGTCCCGGTTCGACTGTCGAGGCAATTCGCCACGCGGCAGAGCAGAAACAATTTCTCAAAGAGTTGAAGGGTGCGCATTTGGTTGACCGTCTTGCTCGCATGCGAAAGGCGGCAATACGAGGCGCAGTTTTCGGTGCAGTGAGCGCCGCCTCGTTGGGCTTTATAGACGGTTCTGCTGCGGAAACTTTCGGTTCTGTTGCTGAAAGTGTTCAGGGCACTTTGACATCCGCTAGTGAATTCGTCGGATTGGGTGATTCAGTAGACGCATCATCTGCTCCACAGGTTGCTGAAACCTTGACGGCATCAGACTTGCCTATGGAAGGCGACGTTGAGGGAAGTTCAGCACCCGACGTAATCGGACAGGCGGAAACATCCGCTTCGTCAGAGGCCACTACGTCGGCGGAAGCCGGAAACACAGGATCCACAGAGGTTGCAGAAAGTGAGACAGGCACAGCTACCCCTACAGAGACCCTCGTCTTTGATCTCGAGCAAGGTTCAAACCCATGGAACACCATTGAGGGTCAGCTGGGCTTTAATCCTGAGGACGATCAAATGGTTGAAATTATGAGTCGTGTTGCGGAGGATTCCGGATTCAGCGTTTCCGAATGGGGCGTTACAACGGGACCTGACGATCAGGCGCTTCAGGCGGGTTTTGACATCAAGATAAATCCTGAAACGCAGGAGTATATAAACTCGTTGCGTCCGTAAGTGCCCGTGTATCGGGTACGATAAGAGATTCTAAATATGGACCGCTCACATTTTTGGCAACCTAAGCCGTTACTTAACCTTGTGCGTGAGGACAGCGTGTGGGGTGGGGAAGGATTTCAGATAATCTCTTTTGAAGAAAACGAAGAAGCACCGCGACGCAATGTACTTCCGGAAAAAGACGGATTTACCGACGTAGTAACGGGCGCTCGTCACATCGACGGCGCGTCCGTGTATACGGCTGTTATTGAAAAGTATATAGATGAGCGCGTGGGCAACGGTCCTATTGCGGAGCAGAGACGCATCCTCCGGAGTATTGAAAACAGTGCATCTTTCGTTATGCAAAACCTTCTTGATGAAATGCGTGCCGAACATAAAACAGCTTCTGGAGTCGGGCGAGATTATATAGGCAACGCGCTCGACTACCTCTCATTCATGCGATCGAACCCATCCACTAACAAGATTCATCCGTTTGATGTTTTTATGCGCGCAGTACGTATAAAGAGCCACGAAATACAAGAGTCGGAATGGTTTGACCAACGCATCCTCGGTGAAGGGGAGGTGATGTGGGAGGACGATGCATCGTTTGCCGCGTAATCCTCAACGTATTTTGTATCGAGTTTAAAAAATCCGCTTTTGATGCGGATTTTAGTTTTCTTCTCTCAAAAGTTCAATCGGGATATTTGCAAGAGGAGCGACACACTCTGCGCGTATACGTGCCGCTGCCAAACCATCTCCTTTAAAACGAGCTTCGTCAGTTTCAGTTATACAGTCCAGACGTCCTGAGAATACCGCAGGAACAAAACGCGCATAGTCCGATGCATAGTCCCCAAATGTCTCGTTATCAAGAACCATCGCCTCAGCAAGCGCTATGGTTCGCAGCGAATTTACATGAGGTCGTGCGTACTGCGGAGTTTCATTCCACTCTGTTATTCCTTCTTGTGCGATGTAGTTAACATTATCAGCAACTCGCGCGCCAAGAGTAGTGAGCATTGGCGAGGTAAGAGTTAAAAACGATAACGCTGCAACTGTCATGCGACGTGAGTCGTTACGTTCTATACGTGCGCGATCGGCAAGAACCTGTTCTCTAGAATGCGACTTCATATGTTATATTGTAGCATATATTATAAATATGTCAATATTCCTCTGACGCCTTGTTGACCTTCGGCAGGCACTCTGCTATTCTCCCTAGACCTTTGAAGTCCTTGCCCGGCTGTCCTGGATAATTTTTTGGACGTGCAGGTAAGGCAAAAAGGAGACAAAACCAGTCCCGACCCTAGGTCAGGACAAGGTTGTCCCAAAGACCTTTCGTCTTATGGGGCACCAGGCCCCGTTTTTCGTACTCAAAAAAATGGCTAAAAAATCACAACTTGCACGAAACCTAAAGCGTATCCGTTTGACGGAGCGTTTTGCTGCAAAGCGCGCGGCGCTTAAGGCGGCAGGCGCATGGGAAGAATTGCAGAAATTGCCGAAAAACTCCTCCCCGGTCCGCATTAAGAATCGCTGTGCAGTCACGGGTCGCTCACGCGGGTATATTCGTTATTTCGGTCTTTCCCGCCAGCAGTTTAGGGAAATGGCGCGTCGCGGAGAAATTCCGGGAGTTAAGAAGGCTTCTTGGTAAATCATATGATGATCACTGACCCAATAGGAGATTTCATAATTCGCCTCAAGAACGCTGCCGCAATCGGCAAGCGCGAGGTGTCCGTGCCTTTTTCAAAAATGAAGCATGCGATTGCGCTTGCGCTCAAGAAGTCAGGCTATGTCGGCGAAATAAATGAAGAAGGAACCGGCATCGACAAGGTTTTGAAAGTCGAGCTTGTCTACACCGAAGCGGGCGCACCGAAAATCAACGGAGTAAAGCGCATCTCAAAGCCGGGTCGTCGCTTGTACGCACCCGTAGCTAAGGTGCACCCGATAAAGTACGGCAAGGGCTGCATGATTTTGACTACCCCCAAGGGAATACTGACCGATGCCGAGGCACGTAAAAACCGTGTCGGTGGAGAAACGCTTTTCACTATTTGGTAAACGCATATGTCAAGAATTGGTAAAAACGCAATTGCTATTCCTGAAAAAACCGACGTGTCGGTAGCTTCAGGCGCGGTTACCGTCAAAGGTCCGCTTGGTGCAATTACGAAAAATATTCATGAGTTTGTATCCATTTCCGTAGAGGGAAGTGCCGTTACCGTTGCTCCGAAAAACAAGACAAAACTTGCCCGCGCACTGTGGGGCACGTACGCGTCGCATGTGAAAAACATGATTGCGGGCGTTCACAAGAAATACGAAAAGAAATTGGAACTTCAGGGTATCGGGTACCGCGTCGAGCTCGCAGGAAAGAACGTTAAGTTTATCGTCGGATTCTCGCACCCGGTGATGCTTCCAATTCCGGAAAATGTTGCGGTTGCAGTCGACAAGAACTTGATTACCGTTTCAGGTATCGATAAGGATGCGGTCGGACAGTTTGCGGCAAACATTCGCGCGGTCAAGAAACCTGAACCGTACAAAGGTAAAGGTATTCGCTACGAAGGTGAGTACGTTCGCCAGAAGCAGGGTAAGAAAGCAACCGCATAGCATATGTCTAAACTCACTCCCAGAACAAAAGCAGACTTGCGCGCGCGACGCCACCGCCGCATTCGCGCAAAGGTCAAAGGATCGGAAGCGGTCCCACGCCTTTCTGTTTTCCGCTCGAATCGTTTTATCTACGCACAGGTTATTAACGATGATGCTGCCGTAACGCTCGCGTCTGCGACTTCGAAGGGCATGAAGACAAAAGGCATGCTCGAAGGTGCAAAGCTTGTCGGCAAGGCGATAGCGGAAAAAGCATCTGCAAAAGGGGTTTCCAAGGTTGTGTTTGACCGCGGAGGCTTTACGTACGCAGGTGTTGTCCGCGCATTGGCTGATGCAGCACGCGAAGGAGGTTTGAAATTTTAATGCATATGACTGACACACAACCACAAGCATCAGCACCGGCACCGGCAGAACCTCGCGAAGCACGCGGAGGGCAGCGCGGTCGCGGCGGACGAGGACGTGACGACAATCGTCGTCGTGGAGGAAAGCGCGAAGAACGCCAGCGTTCTGAATTTGATCAGAAAACACTTCTCTTGCGTCGCGTTGCCCGCGTTACGGGAGGCGGACGCCGATTCAGTTTCTCTGCAGCTATTGTTGTGGGGGATCGCAAGGGCAGAGTAGGCGTCGGTATCGGTAAAGGAGGCGATACAGCTTCAGCTATAGAAAAAGCGCTTCGCGATGCAAAGAAAAACATGATCCGCGTCAAAACAACCGAAGGCATGTCTATTACACACGACGTCATGGCAAAAGAGTCTTCCGGTATTGTGTCCATTCGTCCCGCTAAGGAGCGCGGTATCGTTGCAGGAAGCGCTGCAAAAATTGTTCTTGAACTCGCCGGCGTTAAAGACGTGACCGCAAAGATTCTTTCTCCGTCAAAGAACAAGCTCAACATTGCTCGTGCAACCATCAAAGCGCTTAGCCAGATCAAAGGATAACTATGGAACTTCACTCGATATCAAAATCAACGACAAAGCGTTCCAAGACTCGCGTCGGACGCGGAGGAAAGCGCGGTAAGACTGCAGGTAGGGGTACCAAAGGTCAGAAGGCGCGTGCAGGTAACAAGCGTCGTCCTGAATGGCGCGACATAATCAAAAAGCTTCCTAAGCGCCGAGGTCACGGCAAGAACCGTGCTCATACGGTCGTTCCGCGCATGAAGACGCGAGGCTTGTCTCTCGAGGCTGTTTCAAAACGCTTTAATGACGGCGACACTGTTTCCGTAAAAGCATTGCTCAAGGCGCGACTGGTTCGCAGAAGTGCCGGTAAGGTTCCTGCAGTAAAGATATTGGGTGCAGGAGAGACAAAGAAACTCAATTTTGAGGGAATTGCAGTGTCCGCATCCGCTCGCGCGGCAATCGAGAAAAAGGGCGGTACTATCAAGTAATCTATGGATACGTTTTTCGCAAAATTAAAGCTTATCTTCACGGATAAGTCGTTGCTTCAAAAGCTCGGCTTCGTCGTCGTTGCGCTTGTGCTGTTCCGCCTGTTGGCGATTATTCCGATTCCGGGCATTAACGTCGCGCAGTTGGATCAGTTTTTCAACAACAACCAGTTTCTCGGGCTTCTAAACATTTTCTCCGGCGGAGGGCTGGCGAACATGTCTATTGTGATGCTTGGTGTGGGTCCCTACATCACCGCGTCTATTATCATGCAGCTCCTCACCATTCTCTTCCCGCAATTGAAGGCGATGTATCAGGAAGAAGGAGAGCAGGGCAGGAAGAAGTTCAGTCAGTATTCCCGTATTTTGACTATTCCTTTGGCGTTCCTCCAGGCATACGCGTACCTGTACCTCTTCCAGAACCAGGGTATTGTCGAAGCGCTTTCGCTTGCAGACTTCCTGGTAAACGTAGCGATCGTTGCGGCAGGCTCCATGCTTCTTATGTGGATCGGAGAGTTGGTATCGGAATTCGGCATTGGTAACGGAGTATCGCTCATTATCTTTGCGGGTATCGTCGCATCCGTTCCTCAGATGATTGCGCAGTTCAGCTTTACGTTTGACCCGTCACAAATTCCGGTAATCTTGGCAGGACTTCTTGCAGGACTCCTGGTTACGTGGGGCGTCGTGGTAATGACCGAGGCGGAGCGTCCGGTTCCTGTGACCTATGCAAAGCGCGTACGCGGAAACAAACTCTACGGCGGTGTTTCAACCTACATTCCGCTTCGCTTAAACCAGGCAGGCGTTATTCCGATCATCTTCGCGCTTTCAATCCTCCTGTTTCCGTCGCTCCTCTTGAACTTTGCCGCACAGTCAACCATTCCTTGGCTTGCTTCAACGGCAACAATGCTCGTTTCGTGGCAGGGCGGATCAATTCTCTACGGTGTTTCGTACTTCCTGTTGGTGTTCCTCTTCACGTACTTCTACACTGCGGTCACTTTTGATCCCAACACAATGGCGACTAACCTTCAGAAAAACGGCGCATTCGTGCCCGGCGTTCGCCCCGGCACTCAGACGGCAGAACACTTGGGTCGCATCATCACGCGCATTACCATGGTCGGCGCATTGTTCCTTGGCGCTATCGCGGTTCTTCCGCTCATCATGCAGGCAATCACGGGACTCGCATCCTTGGCTATAGGCGGTACCGCGCTTCTCATCGTCGTATCGGTAGTGCTGGACCTTGTCCGCAAAATCGACGCACAGATTTCGCTTCGAGAGTATTAAAAAGCCCCCTCGTTATATCTGATACCCTGACACCATGAAGGGCAAGTTCGTACTAGTCGTAGGCACGTCAGGGAGCGGTAAAGGCACCTTGATGGGACACGTGCGCCCGTTGGTTGCCGACGTTGTAGCTTTTGCAAAATCCTGCACGACGCGTGCCATGCGCGCGGGCGAGTCTGAGGGGAACCCGTACTTTTTCCTCTCGGTTGATGCTTTTAGAGGAAAGATAGATGCAGGCGAGTTCCTTGAATGGGCTGAATACGGAGGCAATTTCTACGGCACGCTCAAATCTGAACTTGAACCTCTTTCTGAAGGTATGATCGTCGTCAAAGAAATGGAGGTGCAGGGC
>CAZMOI010000012.1:223-18747 GCA_964568025.1 uncultured Candidatus Saccharibacteria bacterium | reverse complement strand
ATCTCCTGGAATAGAGGGAACGCCGGTGGGTGCCGAGGGCTACGCGTACCCCGACCCGCACAGAGGCTTAAGCGTCCTTGTCCGTCCGCCCGAGCATCCGCGAAGCGAAGAGCTTTTCATACACGCGACCATGCATCTCTATAACCGACAAAAGGGAAAACCTGCGTACCTCAAACGTCAATCGCCTATTCCCCCTTCGGATTTTGAGGAACTCGAGGCGGCGTGGGCGGAAACACCGTTTAGAACGTCGGAGTCGGGCAGGACGTCACGACTTCAATACCTCTACAACGTGCACACGGCAGTGCAGACAAAAAACTTTTCATTAATTTCCGCTCCGCCGTTTAACGACCGCGAAGCGTTTACTGCCATCAACCCGTCAGTCGCTCCCGCACGAGGTGCGTCGTATCTCGATTATCAGTACGGACACTATGTGCTTGCTCCTCTCTCGATGGTTGCCGTCGAGGGACTTCTTCGCGAAACAGGAACGGATGTGACACTCGAGGAAATACTAAAACGTGTCCATGCTGGCAACGCGGAGAGCCTTTTTGCAGAACTGGAAGCACACCTTGGAAAAGAGAATATAGAAAAAATAAAAAGTTGGATGTTTGGAGGTTCGACCGTCCCGTGGGAACTTGTTGAGCGTGGTGCAGACTCGTATATTCGTCATGTATCTTTATAAAGTATGTCGCACCGATTCGAACAACATCTTTCCCCTTCTGGAGAAAAATTGAACTGGCTTCGAGCATCGGTCTTGGGCGCAAACGACGGGATCGTATCAATTGCAGGCCTTGTATTCGGTATAGCGGGTGCCTCCGCATCTCCACAAGTGCTTCTCCTAACGGGGATAAGCGGAATTGTAGCCGGAGCGTTTTCTATGGCGGTCGGTGAATATGTTTCGGTGTCTTCTTCGCGTGACGCAGAGCGTGCGCTTCTTGCGAAAGAAAAGAAAGAGCTTCAAGAACTCCCCGAAGAAGAGCTGAAAGAACTGACAGAAATATATAGAGCAAAAGGGATATCGGCCGAAACGGCAACGCAGGTCGCAAAAGAACTGACCGCAAACGACGCACTTAAAGCGCACGTTGAGGCGGAACTAAAAATAGATATGGACCATCCGACAAACCCGTGGCAGGCATCGGCGGCATCGGCACTTTCGTTTGTAGTCGGTGCCATTATCCCGCTTTTAGCTATCGTTCTACCTCCGGAAGAGATCCGCCTTCCGTTCGCGGCGGGGGCGGTTATAGTATCGCTCGCACTTACAGGTATCATCAGTGCAAATGCCGGAGGAGCAAATCCATGGAAAGCAGCGTTACGCGTTATTGCGGGTGGTGTTCTTGCGATGACCCTCACATACGGCGTCGGAAGCTTACTGGGGGAAGCTTTCTAGTACACTAAGTAAGAAATATGGCACAGGAACCGATACGACCTGTCTCCCCCAACGCACCGCTGTCGCATGAAAAACTCGCGGAGGGGTTGCGCTCACGCATTCGTTTCGACCGTAATGGTATCGATGCGCTTGCCGACTGGATGACGTCCGCGTTTGGGACGGTAACGTTTCTCGCCTGCAACATTCTTTTCTTTGTCGGTTGGATTTACTGGAATAACCCCTCTTCCGGCTTTCCCGTATTCGATCCGTTTCCCTACCAGCTCCTTACGATGGCCGTGTCGCTTGAAGCGATTGTGCTTTCCATAATCGTCCTTATTTCACAAAACCGTCAGGCAAAGATAACGGAGATACGTCAAAAAGTAAATTTTGAAATTGACGTGCGAGCTGAAGAAGAGGTGACGAAACTTATTGAACTTGTTCTTGATATACACAAGCACCTGGGACTTAAGACCGAGGGTGTGCGCAAGATGGCATGGATGCGTAAAGAGGTTGATATCGAAAAAATACGAAAAGAGGTTGAGGAAACAAAAGACGCCTGAAGGTTCTACCCTTTTCGGAAAATCGAAAGATACCGTTCCGTGAGAGCGCGATTATCTTCCGCGGGTGATTCTCCGCGAATAGCTTCCTGCCACCACGAAGCTTCCGTGTATCTCTCCTCGATACGTAAACGTTTTTCTGATTTAGGGCGAAGACCGGGAACCGCAAGAGAAGCGAGTCGCCACAAAAGTCCCTTTCGAAGCCCTTCCACATCCCCTGAATCAGCCTTACAGGCATAGACCATCGCGTCGGGAGAAATGCGCTTAATAAGGTTCCTAAAACCGCTTCTAAACGGTGCATTTTGATCGCGCTGAGACGAACCTCCGGGAAACAAGATAAGCAAACCTCCTGAATCGATATGAGACTGCGCACGGTTGAAGCTTTCTTTAACCCCGCTTCGCGAAGCGTTCGGATCTACTTCTATAAAATACTCTTTCCCAAACACCGGTGCCGCCATTTCTACCGTGAGGCGGGACGCTATAGCTTTGACATCGCTTCGCTCCACCATCGAAAGAATTGCCAACACTTCGATACGAAGCGGGTGATCGCAAATAATAATGCCGGGCTTTTCCGAGAGTTTCTTTTTCCAGATCGGAAAATCAGGATTATTTTTCTCCGTCCGTTCAACGGATACGTTCATTTTTTGGAGCATATGCTCAGCAATACTTTTGGGTGATGCCTCACCTCCACTACCCGCTTCAACAGCCAGACGTTTGAAAATCACGCTATTTATCCAGGAAGCTCTGGAGGCGATATCGCGCCATACCCGACCGGAGAGGCGTTCTTTCATCACAAACAGTATGGCGTATTGGCTCAGGAATTCAATTTTGAAAGTAGCTAAAAACAGATACTATTTCTGTACATGCGCGCGCTTGCACTGATTACCGTCGGACTTTTGATTGTCGGCGCAGTCTATGTATTGCCGTCAAAACCACCCGAGCTCCTCGGCACTCCCGAACCCGCAAAGTCAGTGAGTATTTTGTTTACGGGCGACATGATGTTTGACCGTTTTATCCGCACCATGTCGGAGCGTATCGGCGGAGACTTTATTTTTTCCTGCATTTACCACGTACTTGCGGAAGCTGATTTTGCGCTCGGAAACCTGGAGGGACCCATTACGGAACACGAATCGATTTCTGAAGGTTCTATTCCAGGATCTCCCGAAAATTACCGCTTCACCTTCCCTCCCTCTACTGCGGAACTTTTGAAACGTCACACGTTTGAAGTCGTAAACATCGGCAACAATCATATCGGTGATTTCGGTCGCGAAGGTATGCGCTCTACGCGGGCATATCTTGATAGCGCGGGCGTAGCGCATTTTGGCGGAGTAGCGGGAGACGAGCCGGTCCTGAGAAAAGACGCTGAGGGAGTTGCGCTTTCTTTTATAAGTTACAACCAGTTTGGCGGAGGCTCATCTGAAGTCGTTGCAGAAAAAATTCGCGAAGAAAGAAGCGCGGGCAGAGTACCGATTGTCTACACCCACTGGGGCGAGGAATATGTACCGTCGACGGACGCTATGAGGAAATCAGCACGATTGTTTGCCGAGAGCGGTGCCGCACTTGTCATAGGCTCACACCCACACATCGTCCAGGAACATGAGTATATCGGCGACACCCTGGTGTATTACTCGCTTGGAAATTTTATTTTTGACCAACACAGGCGCAAAGACACTACCGCGGGTCTTGCGGTTTTGGTACACATTTCTGAAGGCATGGTGCGACCTTCCGTTACGGAATTTCCCGTCATACTCCAAACCGACGGGCGCACCTGCGAGCGAGCTCCGTAACGAAAAACCGCCCGCCACACCTTTGAGTGTGACGGGCGGTTTTTTGTTTGCTAATTATTTTTCATCGGTAACGTCTTCAATCGGACACAGCCGATCAAGAACTTCATACACTTGCGAAGCGTCGATGCCGTTTGTATCGCTGAAACGCTCGTCAAGAACAATCGCCATACGTGCGTCACGGCGTTCCTCTTCTGTCTGCGTTCCTGCGCACGCTCGTGCCTCGGCACGAAGATCCGCTAGTGTCGGATCTTGAGGCCTATAGTTTTTTACCGCAAATGCACCGACTCCTAAAGCGATTGATGCAGCGGCCACACCTGCAATCAAAAATGTTTTACGTTCTGCCATAGATGTGTACTATAACATATCTATTGAAAAATGCAAGTCCCTGGGACCCTAGTACTGATCGAGCCCTATAGGGCCGTGAAGAGAGCCATACTGCAAATCTGAAGGCGCCTGGACGGTTCTTTCCGTACGCGGTTCTTCCGGGCCTCCCAAAAGCTCCTGTGTGGGAAGCGCGAAGGATGCAGCGCGCACTGAAATCTCGCGAAATGTCTGATGCCTCCCAACGGTCGCTTCGCTTCCTCTCGGACCCTCTCCAACCTCATACGTGGCAAAGGTTGCGCTTTCTGCTCCAGGTGCTTCTGCAAGTTCAGTAGTTATAGAGGTCGCAGTAAAAAGAGCGAGCGCAACCGTAAGAGCCGACGATCTGGTTTTTGTGAACGACGCCCACTCCGAAGATGCGTAAAATCCCCGAGACGCTATACCGCGAAGCTTCGCTCCGACAACGTCAGCCGCGTCGAGTGCGCGTTCGGGAAACGCCAACGCTTCGCGCTTGGCAATGCTCGCTGCGTATTTAATAAAGCTCCATGCGTTACTCCGCAAGGACCTTAAATACGCCAACACATCAAAGCGCGGAATGGAAAACCGCTTTGGTGACTGCTCAAGAGTAAACGAAAAGTCGTTAACCATTTAAATTATATTATAACACATTTTAGAAAGAAAACAATTACCGCTCGAGCGCCCGTTCAAGTTTCTGATACCACACCCCGTACCCCGCTGACGACGGGTGCACGCCGTCCTCCGCGTGATAGATGAGAGGCTCAAGCGCGAAGGGGTCTTCTGCTTTTGGAGTATAGAGATCAACATACACGACTCCCGCTTTTTTCGACTCTTCAATAAAAAGCGGACGTAATTCTTTGGAGCGCATCGAATACAAATACGAAAGCACGGGGCCAAACGCCGGTGCATTCCCCACGTCCCCCGTCGACATAAATAGAACACTTTCCCCTCTCTTCTTCGCCTCTTCAAAAACTAAACGCAGATCGCGTATAACATCACTGACGGAAGTAAAGTTTAAAATATCGTTCCCGCCAATCTGGAGAAGTATGAGCTGATGTTTGAAATTGGGCTCTGCGCGCAACTTTTCCAAAAGCCCCGCGACCTTCAATCCGTTTTTACTAATGTTTCGGACGGACGCATTCGGGTTTGCCGAGGCTAAGCGACCCGCCACGGAGGTTTCCGCAGTTCCGCCTGTTCCTACGCCAGTAGAGTCTCCCGCGACAAGATACGACGCTCCGCCAGCCACACGCTCAAACGGTACCGCGCGCTGAAGTACGGGACGTGCCCGCTCGAACGCAAGAAAGACGCGATACGCCTCATAGGCGAGCGCTACGGCTAGTAAGCCGGCAATGAGAAGCACGATACGAATCATTTATGCTCGTGAAGGTTATCCAAAAACTGTTGAGCAGGCCCCTTCCATCCTAGGTCGAGTGCGTACGTGCGAACTGTTTTGCGGTCAAGCTTCAAGGCTTTCATGCATGCGTCTTTCAAGTCTTTTAACGCGTAACCGTTTACTCCTTCCTTAATGACGTGATCGGTTGCTTCCGAGGGAAGCGCGGCAACGGGGACTCCGCACGCGTTTGCCTCAAGCATCACGAGTCCCAGTGTGTCGGTAAGAGACGGAAATACGAATACGTCCGCCGCTGCAACATGCTGTGCCAATTCCCTTCCGAATTTGTATCCCGTAAAACGAACGTTGGGGTATTTTTTCTCAAGCATTTTTTTCGCGGGACCGTCGCCGACAATATATTTAGTTCCTGGGAGATCGAGCGCGAGAAACGTCTCGATGTTTTTTTCTACCGACACGCGACCCATGTACATGAACACGGGCTTTTCTCCTTCAAGTGCGACCGGCTCGTCGGGATTGAACACACTCGTGTCGACTCCCCGACCCCAAAAGGCCAAGTTCTCGAATCCGTGTTTTTCAAGAAGGTCCTTTAAACCTTGCGTTGCAACCATGGTTCGAACCGCTCCGGAATGGAACCATCGCGCAAATGCGTATATCCATTCCGTGGGTATGCCGGTGCGCACGTGCACGTATTCCGGGAACATCGTGTGATATGCGGTCGTGTACTGCTTTCCGCGCTTTTTGCAGTACGCCCTCCCCGCAAGCCCTAACGGTCCTTCTACGGAAAGGTGTATGGCATCCGGTGCAAACTCATCCAAAATTTGAGCGAGTTTCCTGTCGGCAAAAAGCGCGAGTTTAATTTCCGGATACGAAAGCAACGGGACTTTAAAGTCGAAATCTGACGGTCCGATTACTTTGACCGTATGGCCCATCTTCTCGAGCTCTTCTTTGGTTGCCTTAATAGTCGTCGCCACGCCGGAGACGTGCGGGAACCAGGCATCGGTAACAATCGCAATTTTCATTTGCTAGATAGTATACCTTAGCGCACTGTATACGGTTACAGCGACTTATCTCTCCCAGGCAAAATTGTTTCCGAAATGTCCGTATTGTGCCGTTTCTTTGTACTGAGGTTTACGCAAACCAAGCAATTCTATAATCGCCTGCGGGCGCAAGTCATAGCCTTCTATCTTTTCCTGAACACCATCCACCGTTACCACTTCCATCAAAGGCTCCGCAACTCCTATCGCGTACGCAACGTGCACGTACACTTCTTTTGCTCCCTTTTTCTTCAGATAATCAACCGCGATTTTACGTCCCATGTATGCGGCTGAGCGGTCCACCTTTGTCGCGTCTTTACCGGAGAAGCATCCGCCTCCGAGAGGAATAGAGGGGCCGTAGTTGTCGACGGCAAGTTTCCTGCCCGTAAGTCCCGTGTCGGCGGCAAACCCGCCGATGTCCCACTTACCGTTCGGATTCCTAAGCCACGCTTTCGACAAATCAATACCGTCGGCAAGAAGCGGGACGATATGCTTTTGAACCGCCTCTTCAAGCGCCTTTTCCGACTGCGCATCCGGAGCGCAAACGGAGGTAATAAACGAAAGGACGCGACCGTTGTTAACGGTCACCTGACTTTTTCCGTCGCGTGCACCCATTGCGCGGGTCAAATGACGCGACAACATGACTTCAAGGGGCATGAACTCGGGTGTTTCCGCAGTCGCATAGCCGACCATGATGCCCTGATCTCCCGCTCCTTCATTGTTAACTCCTGCGGCAATTTCCGGACTTTGCTCGACCACGTTTACGTTGACGCCGATATTCTCGCCGTATCCACACTCCCTTTCTACCTGCTGTGCAATTGCGCGCATGTTGACGTAGGTCTTTGTCGTCAACTCGCCGGTAATCGAAATAATTCCGTGCCCACCCATTGTTTCTACTGCTGCGCGAGTCATCGGGTCGTCTTTAAGACATGCGTCTAAGATCGCGTCTGATATTTGATCGCACACCTTGTCGGGGTGTCCTATTGCTACTGACTCTGCGGTGCGTATATGTTGTTTCATGTTTCTTTAAATAAAAATCTTTCCCTAAAGGAAAGATGAAAAGAACTCTTTTCGTATCTTTCCCTTGCGGGCTGGAAGGGGCACCGTTTCGATTTTTCGAATGGTTGCCGTGCGGGTCGTAGGACCAGATCCCTCGCCGCACTCTGGATAAGTAAGCTTGCTGCCGTCCTTGGCTCGGAAATAAAAAAGCAAGCTTTTCTACTTCTCTCGCTCTACGTCGGCAGTAAATGTGACGCGCTTTCGCGCCTTGCTACTATAGCATAGTGCTCAGTCTCACAAAAACTGAAGAGCGAGTTTTAAAAAAACTCTCTACCCCTGCAAAAATACAAGATTTTCTTGATGCGCTCCCGATGAATCATGAGAAGCGCGGGGAAACGCACATGTCGGTGCGACGGGCGTTACGTGAGAAAAAAGCCCACTGTATCGAAGGTGCGCTTCTTGCCGCGGCCGCACTTCGTCTTCAGGGCAAAAAACCCCTGCTTATGGATTTGCGAGCCAAGCGTCCCGATGACGACCATGTCATCGCGCTCTATACGATGAACGGCTACTGGGGAGCGATATCAAAAACAAACCACGCGGGATTGCGCTACCGCGACCCTATATACAAAACGCTTCGCGAACTCGCCATGTCCTACTTTCACGAATGGCACTTTGGTAAAGAAGGCAAAAAAACTCTGTTGTCATTCTCTGACCCTCTCGACCTTTCAAAACTCGGCGATGCATGGGTGACTGCGGAAGAAGATTTGTGGTGGCTCGACAAAAAACTAAATGCACTCCCCCACCATCCGCTCGTACCGAAGAAAAACAAAAACTCGCTTCGAAATGTCGACCGTTTTGCGCGGACTCAGGGCGACGCAGTTGAGTGGCGCGAACAGGACCCCCGCACCTAACTGTGCTATGTCTAGCACAGCACAGTCGATAGGTTTGCTATACTCCCCTCCTACATGAAGAAAGTTTCGTGCATCATTTGCGCGTATAACGAAGCCCCGCGCATAGAAGCGGTATTGTCCGCGGTCATAGGGCATCCCGACATTGCGGAAGTAATAGTTGTCGACGACGGCTCAAAGGACGGAACGGCTAAAAAGGCCGAGAGCGCGGGTGCCATTGTTATCCGACACGATAAAAATCTGGGTAAAAGCCGGGCTGTTGCAAGCGGCGTAGAAAAAGCATCGCATCCCGTTTTTTTGTTTCTTGACGCTGATCTCAAAGGACTTACAGCAAAAGACGTATCCGCGCTTTTAAAACCGGTTCTCTCGGGCAAGGCAGACGTCGCCATCAGCATGCGCAAATCAAGCTACCTTGCCTGCCGAGTGGTGGGCGTCGACTTCCTGTCCGGAGAACGAGTTATTCCCGCGTCTCTTTTAAAGGACCGCGTGCGCGATATCGCAAAACTTACCCCTTTCGGCATTGAGGTGTTTATGAACGACCTGGTGATACGAAACAACCTATCAATTGCAACGGTTGATATGAAGAGCGTCGTGGGTCTTCATAAGGCGGAAAAAATGGGACTTCTAAAAGGAATTTCGGAAGACCTGAAGATGTTCGATGACATTTTGAAAGTTATGCCACTTGAACGAATGTTGTATCAAAATTACGCGATGTCACTCTTACGAAACCAGGAAAGCCTAGCGCAACTCATTGAGATGAAAAAGCTCCTTATGACGCCGGTCCACGAACTTACGAAACCCTTCCGAAAGAAACAGAAATAAAAGTCCGCCCCTTCGGCTTTTCGGAAACGCCGTTTCCTGATAGAGTAGGCATATGGCTGACATCGGCGAGAAGTGCGCCGTTTTCGGAGTTTACGGGCGCGGGCTCGATGCCGCCCGCCTTACCTTTTTCGGGCTATATGCCCTGCAACACCGCGGACAAGAGTCCTCCGGTATCGCTACATCCGACGGCGAGACAGTCTACGCACATAAAAAGATGGGGCTCGTTGCCCAAGCATTCGCGGAAAAAGATATTCAAAAATTGCCCGGCCACCTTGCGGTCGGGCATAATCGTTACTCGACTTCGAAAAGCTCTTCTATAAAGCACGCGCAACCGGCGCAGGTCGAGGACGTGGGTCTTGCGGTCGTTCACAACGGCAACCTCCCCTCGACGGAACTTTTGGAGAAATTCCTCGCATCCAAAGAGATCGCCTATAAAACGCTTTCAGACTCTGAAATGATCGCGGAAGCGGTAGGTGTTTACATGCGCGAGGGCGCACAACTTGAGGATGCGGTTCAAAAAGTATTTCCGCTGATGACCGGCGCGTTTTCAATACTTTTCATGGACAAGCATAGTGTGGTCGCGCTTCGCGACTCTTTTGGTATCCGCCCGCTCTCTATTGCATCCTTAAACGGCGGATTCGTATTTGCCTCCGAAACATGCGCATTTCATCCGATAGGTGCGGAATATATTCGCGATGTTGAGCCGGGCGAAATGGTGGTGCTAAACGACAGCGGAATGCGCTCGGTAAAAGTGGCGTGGGGGCAACAAAAACTCGACATATTTGAATTTGTCTACTTTGCCCGTCCGGACTCCACCCTCCTCGGCAAATCGGTTTACTCGGTTCGTCGTAACTTCGGAGCGGAACTCGCAAAAGAAGTGAAAATAGAGGCGGATGTGGTTATTCCCGTTCCCGAAACATCAATACCGATGGCGTTGGGATACGCGGAAGCGTCCGGTATTCCGTTTGAAATGGGTATTATCAAAAACCGTTACATCCACCGAACGTTTATTCAGCCCGAACAACACATCCGCGAACAAGGCGTAAAGATAAAACTGACTCCACTGACGGAATTTATCCGCGGGAAACGAGTTGTGATCATCGACGACTCCATAGTACGCGGAACAACATCACGCCAAATTGTTCAAATGATTTTTGAAGCAGGTGCACGCGAAGTGCACTTCTTGGTTTCTTCCCCTCCCGTTCGATATCCCGACTTTTACGGCATCGATACGCCTGATCAGAAAGACCTGATTGCCGCACGCAAATCGCCCGAAGACATACGGGAATATCTGGGTGCAACCTCTCTGCAATACCTTTCTTTTGAAGGAATGATTCGCGCAACAGGGCTTCCGGGAGAAGTGTTCTCCACCTCCTGCTTCTCAGGCGAGTATCCTATCGACATCAAAGAACGCGCAAAGGAGATTCACTTCCTTTCAACATCGAAGCTTTTCTGAAATACCACATCTGTGCGTAACACGCGTTAATGCGTGAACACGGATCTACAATTCCATGAACCTTTCATGGAACGTGCTCCTGTAAGACGGTCAATCGCGCTTGTCGCTTCCGTGCTCGCTCTGGGTACGTGCGTTCCGCGTACACCCGATTACGTCATCGGAATGGAAAGTGCGTGCGAAGAAGGTGTGTCATCGGAAATTACGCGCCAAAGGGTCATGTACGCGGCACGAAATGCGGCACGAAACGAAGACATCGATTTGTATACCCCGCTCCCTCTCCTCGAAGATTGCCCGCCTGAAGTCTTAGACTCGGCAATTCGAAGCATAGAATCAACGGGTAAAGGATCAGCCCGACGGGAAGCATGGCGCATGGTTCGCATACTAAGCACTTCCAGAGGAACACCTCCTGAGCAGGCTACGGATACTGAAACGTCCTAAGTGTCTTACTCCACGGCGTCGCCGGGGTTTTCTTTTTGTGCCGAGTAACCGCCTTCACGTTCACGAATTCTTTGATGCCAAATTCCCCCATCTCGCGCCCCGTTCCGCTTCTCTTTACGCCCCCAAAAGGAATTCGCGGATCGGACTTGGACATTGTGTTTATGAAAACGCATCCCGCTTCAATGCGTCCGGCGATACGCTTCGCCTTCTCCATATCGGAACTCCACACCGATGATGAGAGTCCAAACTCGGTATCGTTTGCAAGCATGACGGCTTCCTCTTCACTCTTAAACGTCATAACAGAGGCGACGGGACCGAACACTTCCTCGTCATATGCAGGCATGCCTTTTTTCACATTCGCGAGAATCGTGGGCATATAAAAGTATCCCGTTCCCTCTTTTCTGACTCCTCCACAAACAAGCGTCGCCCCAAGTGAAACTGATTTCTGGACTTGCTCTTCAATTCCCTTCAAGATACTTTCGGTTGCCAAGGGACCCATCATCGTCTTCGGGTCTTTAGGGTCTCCGGTAACAAAACTCCGTACTTCTCTTTCAAAATGTTTTATAAATTCGGGATACGCTTTTTCTTCGACTATGAAGCGCTTCGCCGCAATACAGGTCTGCCCTGCGTTTTGAAGGCGCGCCAACGCACCCGTTTTTGCCGCCGTCTCTATGTCAGCATCCGCAAAAACAACAAACGGATCCGACCCGCCAAGCTCCAATACTACTTTCTTGATATTTCGTCCTGAACGCTCACCCACTGACGTTCCCGCACGCACGCTTCCGGTCAAGGTAACCGCAGCTACGCGAACGTCGTCAATAACGCGCCCTGCCTGTTCTATTGAAATAAAAAGATTCTGAAACACTCCTTCCGGATATCCCGCTTTCCGCGCGAGTGTTTCCAGATATTCGGCGGAGCGCGGAACGTTTGAAGCATGCTTCATCACTCCGACGTTCCCCGCCATTAAGGTCGGCGCCAAAAAGCGTATGACCTGCCAAAACGGGAAATTCCACGGCATGACGGCAAAGACAACGCCTAACGGCTCGAACCGTATCTCGCCTTCTCCTGCACCTTTCGGGAACGGCTCCGGAGCGAGCATGCGTTCGGCTTCTTCCGCATAGTATTCGCAGGCCCACGCGCATTTCTCCGCCTCCGCTATGGCACCCGAAAGCGGACGCCCCATTTCCTCGGTAATTATCATTCCTATTTGTTCCTTTTCAGCACGAAAAACCGCTGCAAGTGCGAGCAATTTCTCTTTTCGCTCAGAAAACGAGGCTTTGGCCCACATGCGCGAAGCGGTATGCGCCAAGGCAAGCTTGGCATCAAGTTCCGTATCCGATATATCTTTAAACGTGGCTGTGACCTCTTCCGTTGCGGGGTTTTTTGATTGTGGCATGACTAAGGGCAAATTTTTGAAGCTAACCCGC
The DNA here is from genome assembly GCA_964568025.1 of uncultured Candidatus Saccharibacteria bacterium. GTDB lineage: Bacteria > Patescibacteriota > Minisyncoccia > Phycocordibacterales > Phycocordibacteraceae > Phycocordibacter. The sequence continues at coordinate 6,266 of CAZMOI010000012.1, read as the reverse complement.
GAGTTAATACGCGATCATTCTCACTATAATCTATCGGTACTTCAATAAGGTGTAACCCACCCTCGGCATGTGTATGTCGGAGTAACTCCGATAACTGCCCTACGCGCGTGACGCGGTGCCCCTTTGCACCGAACGATTCCGCAAACGTCAGAAAGTCGGGGTTTGCAAACGAGAGGCCGAAGTCTCCGTGACCCTCCGCTTCCTGCTTCCACTTAATCATCCCAAACCCGTTGTCGTTAAGTACGACGACCGTCAGAGAAAGATTCAAACGTTTTGCCGTTTCAAGCTCTTGCGCGCACATCATAAGCCCCCCATCGCCCGTAATAACAACAACTTGCGTTTCCGGATTCAAAATTTTTGCCGCGATTCCCGAAGGGAGTCCCGCGCCCATAGAGGCAAGCGCGTTGTCGAGTAAGAGCGTGTTCGGGAATGAAACTTTATGGTTCCTTGCGAACCAAATTTTGTACATCCCGTTGTCGAGTGCGAGTATGGCGTCCTTTTCAGTGCCCTCGGCGACTTCCGCGACGATGCGTTGAGGAATGAGCGGAAAGTCAGACCGCACGGAATCTTTCGCTATTTCTTTTTCAAGAACGTCTTTTACCTTAAAAAACGGTGCGAAGTCCCAGTGCGGTTGCGGTTCCACCTGCTCATATAGTTGCCACGCTGCGTTTGCGATATCGCCGATGACTTCAAGTTCGGGTGCGTAAATATCGTCTATCTGCGCGGAACCGAAGTTAACGTGAATAACGTCTGCGGTGTCCGACGGGAAGAACGGCGGTTTTTCGACGATGTCGTGCCCAAAGTTAATGATGAGGTCCGCCTTTTCAACCGCGCAGTGAAGGAAGTCATTTGAGGAGAGTGCGGCACAGCCCAAATACTGCGGATGATGCTCGTCGACAACACCCTTACCCATCTGCGTCGTGAAAAACGGGATGCCCGTTTTCTCAATAAGCTTTGTGAGTGTACGCGCGGTACGTTTGCGGTTTGCTCCCGCGCCGACCAATATCAGCGGGCGCTTTGCCGCATGAATCATTTGAACGGCGCTTGCTATCGCCTTGCGTTCAGCCAAGGGGCGACGCACTTCCGTTACCGGAAACACTTTTGCATTCGCCGACTCCGCTGCGATATCTTCGGGAAGCTCGATATGCACCGCTCCCGGACGCTCTTCTTCGGCACGCTTGAACGCATCACGGATAATCGATGGTACGGCGTTCGCGTGTTTGACCTGTTTGGTGTATTTCGTAATAGGAAGAAAAAGGTCGTTCGTGTTGATGATTTGGAATGCTCCTTGGCGGGATTTGGTGATTGGCTTTTGTCCGGTAATAAACATCGCGGGCATAGCTCCCAACTGCGCATAGGCAATTGCCGTAACAAAGTTGGTTGCACCGGGACCTAAGGTAGAAAGTGCAACACCTGCCTTGCCGGTCAATCGACCGACCGTTGCCGCCATAAAGCCCGCTGCCTGTTCATGGCGAGTCGTAATGAACTTAATGGATGAGGTGCGAAGCGACTCCAAAAGGTCCAGGTTCTCTTCGCCGGGAACTCCGAAAATATACTTTACCCCCTCCTCCTCCAGGGCTATCACAAAGAGATCAGATGCTTTCACACAAGACACTCTATAGGTAAAACAAAGGCGCGTAAATTGACTTATTTTTCTTATATTGTAAAAAGATTAGTACTGTGGGAGCCGAAAAAAGAACCGCCGAGAGTCTTGATTTCGTGCGCGCTCAAGAATTTCCAATAATCCGTGAGCACCCCTTAGTTCACGAAGCTTCGTCGCTTGGAGAAGTGTTCGATGCAATCGACGGAGGAGCAAAGGCCGCGTGGTATACGCCCTGCTCTTCCTCATGGCTCATGCTTGCGGAGATATCCCCCACTGAGCGTAGAAAAGTATTCAACGCGATGCATCTTTTTCAGTGCTGGAAAATGGAGAAAGCTTCGCCTGAAGCGTACAACTTTCGAGCATCGACACTTTGGAGGCAAGGGTACCCTGACATAGTCGAAACGTTTTTTGAAGAATTTACCGCGACTGAGGAAGCATTTAACGCACGGTACCCGGACTTTTTAGCGCTCTTAGACGGTCCGGTAGTAAATGTAGGAAATACCGAACCCGGAGTGCGTCATTGCGATTTCGACGACAAAGACGGAAAGTTTCTCGGTCTTGTTGGTGTTGCCTGGGGAGAGTCAACCGAGTTATTCCCTGAAATGAAGAGCGCTTCTGACGAACCGGGGGGCCTACTTAAACTTCCGCACGCGACAACGCTTGTCATGAGGCTCGGAAAAGGAGGAATGTACCACCGCATACCGGCGGGACAGCGTGTCGGACTTGCAAAAGGACACGATCAAAAGAAGCCGGTCGCATAACTTTCCCACTTCGCCCCCTTTGCGATGTTTGTTGCGGTATATTGACATGTGATATGTATATTGTATAATATATATATGGATTCCTCTAGCAGTGCAGCTGCCGAAAAAAGACCGGGTTTTCGCAGTATGAGAACTCTGGTCGACAAAATACGAGAAACCGGCGATTCACGTCGAGGAGTTGAAGCTGAAGCGACGGAGCAGTTCGGGGCGTTTTGGGGACAGTGGAACACGGACATACTGCAATACTTCGAACAGAAGCATGGGTACCTCGCAGAGTCATACCCTGAACTCTACAACGCGCTTATTGCGCGTATTGCTCAATGCCACGCCGAGGGTCGCAAAGCGGTTTTTGCTGACGTATTCGGAGAGGCAGACGGAAAAAGCATGGGATTTGATACAACCGTAACCTTTTCTCTTTTTTCCGGCCGAAAGGATGTTTCAGAAGACAGGATTGCCGTAGAGGGTGACATACTCTCGAGAGCAGACCATATTACGTGGGAACAAAAATTAAAAGAGGTCGAGGGCGACGTCATTTACATCCACGTAGACCCTGTTGACGGACTTCGACACGGAGCAACAAAAGTTTGTTCTGATCAGTCAACGAGTGACCGGTACCGCCATGTATATGAATTTAGTCTTTTGGAAATGAAGGATATGTTCGAGCGAGGGTACCGCATCTTAGCAAAGGGCGGTGCGATGACTGTAAATATCAAAAACGTATTTGCAGATAATGCCGAATCAACCGAACTCTTTCTACAATATCTTACTGAGAGAGAAATTCCCTTTCTCTTTCATGCTGAAACAACCGTGGTACTTATCGGGAAACCTCCGCGTCAAGCGTCAGAAAAAATTTAAGAGTCGAATTGACTATGACTCCTGAACGCAAAGCTGAACTTAGATCACGTTACGCGCAACGGTACCTTCTTAAAGAAAGGCTTGCGCAGCAGGGTGCGCAACTGTGGCTACGTGAGCAAGAAGCTCGCGCATCAGGTCCCGGAAATCCCTGGGGAGTGTACCGATTTGATATTGAAGAATACTTCTTCCCTCACATCGGAGACGGGTATGAACTAAGTACGCAACACCCAACATTGCTCGAAGACATAAAAAAAAGAATTGAAAAGAGCCACGAAAACGGCAAAAAAGCCGTCTTCCTCGACGTGTGCGGTGAAGCGGACGGAAGAAGTTTAGGGTTCGACCACACCATTACATTTTCTATGACGAAATTCCCCGGCGTAGTTGAGGGGGTAACAGGAGTAGAAGGTGACATTTTTTCTTCAAGAGACCGCAGGCGACTTGCAGACTGTATTGACGAAACACTGAGTCGAATTGACGGAGAGTTAGTGTTTTTTAATTGTGTTCCCGTTGAAGGTTTTGGCGAAGGAGTTGAGGACCTTATTCTCAGCTCGGACAACAGCACGGACGAGCAGGAACACTTGATGTCGCAGTATCAGGGCATGTTTAATACAATTTACAGTCGCACAGCGATAGGAGGACTTGGAGCGGTTAATGCATCGCACCTACTCAGATGGAACCGTCGCCTTATGACACGTTCCCGTTCGTACCTCACAGAACAAAATATTCCTTTTGAAAATTCTCCCGGGAACGTGCTGTTGGTTCGAAAACCGTAAATCAATGCGACCAGCGCGCGTAAATGCCTGCTGGTAACGCTCGTCCTGATTTCTCTTGAATCCCCAGTTCGCCTGACTCGATTCCCCCGCCGAAACTGTCCTGAAGCGACGCAAGATTGTGTCTAAAGGCAACGTGCGAGTATCCCGATGCGTATCCATTAACCAAAAAGAAAAGCGGATTATCCGAAAGAAGCTTTTTTGTGTTTTCCATAAGCGGAAGGAAATGTTCTTCTATCTTCCATAACTCATCCTTTGGTCCGTGACCAAACGCTGGCGGGTCCATGATGATGGCGTCGTACTTGTTCCCGCGCTTCGCTTCCCGTTTTACAAAAAGGAGCGCATCTTCCGTTATCCAGCGAATAGGTGCGTTTTCCAAACCCGACAACCGCGCGTTTTCCCGCGCCCATGCGACAGCGGTCTTTGACGCATCAAGATGCACCACTTCCGCGCCCGCGCGCGCAGCCGCCAATGTTGCTCCGCCGGTGTATGCGAACAGGTTAAGAACTGAAATCGGCCTCCCCGCATTCCGCATGCGCTCTTCCGACCACTTCCAGTTTGAAAGCTGTTCGGGAAAAAGTCCCGTATGTTTAAACGTCGTCGGCTTTATTAAAAATGTAAATCCGCCAAACGGTATAGTCCACTCCTTGGGCATTCCTTCCCGCATGTGCCACTTACCTCCTTTCCCTGTCCGCTCATACCAGGCATCCGCTTTGCGCCATTCCGTTGAAGTGAGTTTCTTTTCCCATAGTGCCTGGGGGTCAGGGCGCGCAAGAACCATAGAACCGTACCGCTCAAGTTTTTCCTCAAGCCCCGAGTCCAGAAGCTCGTACCCCTCCTCTCCTTTAGTGATGTCATCCATGTCGCCATGATACGATACCTTCTCGAACATGAGCCAGGTTCCCGCACTCGAAATTAACGGCCTAGAAAAGACCTACAAGGAGGGAACCAAAGCCCTCAAAGGCGTAACACTGAACGTCCCACAGGGCGACTTTTTCGCTCTCCTTGGCCCAAACGGCGCGGGTAAGACAACACTTATAGGAGTGGTCACATCGCTCGTAAACAAGACTGCAGGGGGGGTTAAGGTATTTGGTCATGACATTGACCGTGAACTTGAAAAGGCAAAAACCTATATCGGCCTGGTCGGGCAGGAAGTAAATTTTAATCCGTTTGAAAAGCCGTTCGACATTATTGTGAACCAGGCAGGTTACTACGGCATTCCCCGCTCGGTGGCCATACCGCGTGCGGAAAAATTACTTCAGGACCTCGGGCTTGCGGATAAGAAAGAAAAGAACGCAATGCAACTTTCAGGAGGAATGAAGCGCAGGCTGATGATTGCACGGGCACTCGTTCATGAACCGAAGTTTTTGATACTGGACGAACCAACCGCAGGCGTCGACGTTGAGCTTCGCCGCGGAATGTGGGAGTACCTGGAAAAACTGACCGCGTCCGGCACGACGATACTCCTTACGACCCACTACCTTGAAGAAGCAGAGCGACTGGCAAAACATGTTGCCATCATTAATAAGGGAGAGATAGCAGCTCAAGGGACGATGAGCGAACTCCTCGCAAGCTACAAAGAAGAAGAGCACGGGAAATACAATGCCGGGAAACTGGAGTCTATCTTTTTAAATCTGACGGAGCAGAAAAACGTATGAACGCGTATCAACTCTGGATTAGTTTCTATACGATTGTCAGAAAGGACGCCATCCGGCAGTTTCGTGTCTGGAGTCAGACGTACCTCCCTTCCGTCGTCACGTCAGTCCTTTATTTTCTCGTCTTCGGCTCTATCATCGGCGAGCGGATCGGCGATTTTAACGGATTTTCCTACACGCACTTCATCGTGCCCGGACTCGTAATGCTTGCAGTCGTTACGAACTCGTTTTCAAACGTAGCGTTTACGTTCTTTACCGGAAAATTCTTTTCCCGTAACGTCGACGAAATACTGGTATCGCCTACACCACCCTGGCTTTTGATTGCAGGCTACGTCGCAGGCGGAGTGGTGCGCGGAGTTATAACGGGCGCACTAGTCATTCTCGTATCGCTTTTCTTTG
>CAZMOI010000012.1:0-213 GCA_964568025.1 uncultured Candidatus Saccharibacteria bacterium | reverse complement strand
TCTCTCTCGCGGGATTGGTGAACGGTATTTATGCAAAAAACTTTGACGGAATTACGATAATTCCTACGTTCGTACTCACTCCTCTGGTATACCTCGGCGGAGTCTTTTACTCCGTGTCCGCGCTTCCGGAGTGGTGGCAAACACTTACGCATTGGAACCCCATCTTCTACCTTATTAACGGCTTCAGGTACGGATTCTTAGGTATTACCGACG
>CAZMOI010000011.1:18479-19760 GCA_964568025.1 uncultured Candidatus Saccharibacteria bacterium | reverse complement strand
ATCGGACTGTCGAGTATTGCGGCGAATTCGGTGTTGGCGAACATAACTGGTGGCGCTACGGTTCCTACCGCAGTTGCAACATCCTCGCTCTTCTCGGGTACTAACGGACAAACGCTTGCCCGTGTTAACGGTACATGGGTTGGCGCAGCAACTACCACGTTCTCCGGCGGGCTGACTTACTTAAACGGCAACGTGACTGCAGATTTGGGCACGTCAATCGATTTGGCCTCCGCTGAAGTCACCGGCGACTTACCTTTCTCTAACCTCGCGCAAGTCGCCGCGAACTCAATACTCGGTAACACGACGGGAGCGACGGCAGACGCCGTGTCTATCGCAACCTCATCATTGTTTGCGGGCACCAACGGCCAAGTATTGGCACGCGTTAACGGAACATGGACGGGTGTTGCAACCACAACGTACAGCACCGGCCTAACTTACACAGGAGGAAGCGTGACCGTGAACACCTCTCAAAACATTGGAACTCTTTCCAACCTCACCACCGACGGTGTCGTCTATACCTCAGGTGGTGCAGGTACTTTGAACGTTGATTCAGGTGCACTTGATGTCGCACGTGGCGGTACCGGCCTAACCTCTTTCACTTCCTCACAGCTTCTCTTCGGTAGCGGAACGGGTGGAATCTCTTCCGTCGGAACTTCTTCCCCGACACTAGCCTTAGGTCTCTCAGGAACGCTCACGACGATAGGATCCGGCCAGTCGCTTTCTATCGCAACTTCCTCCCTGTATAGCGGCCTCACAGGGCAAGTGCCGTATTTTAGCGCCACAAACAGCATCATTGGCACCTCATCTCTTGCCATCGCCACGAACGGAGATGTAACAGTAGGACGATCACTTGCAATAACCGGTACCGGTATCTCAGGTTCGGCGGCATACCTCGATATTTCGGCCGGAGTCTTTACGGTAAACGGTAACGGCGTGTCTATCGGCGGCGACGCAACTCCGGATGCAAAGCTTGAAGTAATAGGAGATATGTTTCTCGTCTCCTCCGCTTCCGGAGCCGGCCAAAACGGAGATACGTTTTTGGTTGACACTACGACACGCAATGTCGGTATCAGTACCACGTCTCCTTGGCGCAGGCTTTCTGTGAACGGCTCATCTGATTTAGGCACGAACGCACTTGCCGGTTCCTTCACAGGAACCACTACCGCCACCTCAACCTTCGCAGGAGGTATCGACACGCTGCGTCTTAACACCTCGGCTACTTCAACATTCGCAGGACTCCGGATTGGAACCCAAGGACTAACTATCTCAACCTTGAACTGC
>CAZMOI010000011.1:9416-18469 GCA_964568025.1 uncultured Candidatus Saccharibacteria bacterium | reverse complement strand
GCTCGGGCTTAGGCAACGGCGGGACATTGACGACCGACGGAAGCGGAAACGTAATTTGTGCGGCGGATGATGGCGGGGCAGGCGGAGGAGTCGCTACCATTCAAGAAAACGATGCAGATGTAACGACATCAGCGACGGTTATCGACTTTCTTGGGGCAGACTTCGTCATTTCGGGGGCGACGGTTGAAAGTGAAGTCTCAATTGATTACGCAAACTCGGGCATTACGCGCAGAAACCAGGCGGAGTCGATTACAAGCCTTTGGAACTTTGCGCAGGCAACCTCTACGCAGTTTTCGGCACTTTCCGCATACTTTGGCGCGACTGCGACATCCACATTTAATTCGACCGGAGGCCTAACCCTGAACACTACCGGTTCCGGCTCGTTGGTATTTGGAGCGAACGGCGTCACGCTCTCTGACGACGGCGATGGCGCCCTCCGCTTCTTGGGGTCCGGCACAGGAGCGGACGAAGATTTAACCTGGAACTTTGACGATACTACCGATCAGGTTGTCATCACTTCCTCGACGGGAGTTGCTACGACGACTTTCTCTTCAATAGGTGTTGCAGCGCTAAGGCTCGACACAACAGCCACATCAACTTTGTCGGGGGTGCGCGTTGCAAGCGGAGGGCTCGCACTCTCAAACGTAAACTGTTCCGCAGGTAACCAGCTTTTGCAGACCGACGCATCCGGGAATGTAATCTGCGGCACAGACGATTCTGGCGGAGGCGGGTCGCTTCAAGGTGCCTACGACGGCGGATCGGCAGGTGATCAAGTTATTACACTCGACAACGTTCAAGATTCTATTGTTGTGAGAAATCCTTCCTCGGCAGGAACGGACAGTTCTTTTGTGATGAAAGTTGAGCAACTTAACACAGGAATAACGAATGACGCGCTCTATTTGGATAATAGAGGAACCGGAAACGGGTTGCGAATTGACGATGTTTCAGGTGACACCACTCCGTTTATTGTGGACGCAGACGGTCGTGTGGGTATAGGAACCGCAAGCATTACGGGGTCTACTGAGCGACTGCTACAGGTCGGCTCTCCAACCAATCGTGGCAATGCCGCAGTATACGGAGACCTCGTCTCTCAAGGAGTTTCTGATATTACTGCGCTGACGAACATTAAAGACGTGTACATGTATGATACGACCGCTGATAGCGACGGCGGACGGTGGATAGACTGGGCGACGACGGACCAGCTTTCCTGGTACAACGAAACGCTTGATGATAGTCCAAGTACTGCGTGTAACATCGCGACAATGGACCGTTGTTATTCGAAAGCTTTCCCCAGAAAGGCCATACTTGTGGTAACAACCGACGCACTCTACATCTTTGACGCCGCAACGAACGATATGTGGATGAAATTTACCCAGAATGCCGCAGGGTACGCGCTCGGCGCGGATACCAACAACGACCCCACAAGCGTCACTGCACTAAACGGTGTTATTTACGTCGGTACGCGAGGCACTGCCTCGGGTGGGCTCTATGCTATCGACTTTGTTAACGACCGCATGTGGAATTATGATGCCACCGACCGTGCCGGAGCTGACGTGGGTATCAGCGGTCGTAACGCAGCAGTGAGCTATGCTAGTGATTCAAAAACCATACTCCAGCTTGATCCAGTAGGCACTTCTGCGGAATGGATGAACATCAACGACGTGTCGGCGGTTACCGTCAATAGCAGTCTCTCAGCGATTACCATCGGTGCGGCTACCAACGTCAACCCTGGACAAGGGCAGTCGTTTGTAGCGCTTGCCACGGATTCAGGCGTCACCATTATCAACTTGGCGGCGCAAAACCTCCTCCAGTATTCCGACGTTACTGCTGATAATTATGAAGCCGTAGCTTTGACCAGGAGCGGCAAGATGTACGCCCTAAACTCCACCAGTGACCAATTGGAAAAATGGGACGCAATTGACTCCGATAAAACAAGCGAAGTAAACGGCGCATTTACTTCCCGTTGGAACTCAACTGTAGGTCCTGCTTTGGCTGTAGGAACAGTGGCAATTCAGACAGGGGCACCGGATGCGCTTGAAGTAGTAGAACGAGGGTCACTTGCTCAAGAAAACATGGATTTGATTTATGTAGGACACAACCTTGGATTAACTGAAATCCACGACCATGCGACGGTTACCAACGGATGGTCCAAGTTCTACAACACCACGCGCCAAACAATGATGATGCCAAACGCTATTGACGCGGCACTTCCCCTGGATGAAACGAGCGGCACTTTGGCTCAAGATGCGAGCTTTAACAATACCGACATGAGCTATAAGGGAACCTTTACGTTAGGCGCGAGCGGAAAGCAGTTAACCTCGGAAACGCCGGATACTTATGTTCGGATGCGAACGCCGACGGGACATGCGACAACGATGCAAGCTTCAACAGCGGGACTGCAGCGTTCACCATCAGCATGTGGTTCAGGCACTCCACAACCCTTCCTGCAACACCGGACGTGTTGTTTGAGAAGTGCTACAACACCACTCCCGCGGTTGTGGTCGGATGCGTTGTCGCCTACATGAACACGAACGGCACTATCACTGCAGCAATCGACGCAACGACCACGTTCACGCAATTCACAACGTATGACGTGATGTCCACTTCTGCGCTTGCCTACAACGACGACCAGTGGCACTTCCTGGTCATGTCCCGCGACAACGCGAACGACATGAACGTGTATATTGACGGGCAGATATTGAACCTGAGTACAGCAACAGGACAGACCGCGACGGTGGACGCCGCTGCTCAAGTAACCAGTATCGGCGCAAGTTGTTCGGCCGCTGCAAACTGCGCAACCGGTACCAACTTCTGGGACGGTTCTATCGACGATTTCACTTTCAGCTCCGGCGCAACCACGGTTTCTCAGCTGTTGAGCGGACCCGCTCGTCGCTTGTATAACGATGCTCGACCTTTGGTAGGAAAACGCGTGATAACGGTAACCGACGCGACTACCGCTTCTGCAAGCACGATAGGAGACTCCGGAGAGACTTGGATCCCGAACGAATTCTCAGGAATGATTGTCACCTTGACGGGGGGTACCGGTGCAGGACAGACTCGTCGTGTACTTTCAAACACTGCAACGACGATTACTGTGTCTTCAAACTTTACGGTTACTCCGGACACGACTACGGATTTTGAAGTGGATCCGGAAGCAATTTACGGTGCGTCTGATATCGTCACCGCAATCGGAGTAACTGCCGAATCACCTTTGGGCGAAGCCCGACAAATGTGTATCGGAACCAACGACACCGCAGATGGTGGAGGTGTTACCTGCTACAACCACCAAGCGGGACCAAACATTATTGCTGACCTTTTCCACGCAGACGCTAAACAACTTGACGACTTTGCTGTGGAATGGGCAGGAACTGATTATGACGATATCCGCTCCATAGACCTATCCGGAAGGGCACTGGTTATCGGTTCAGAGGCGCACTTGTACGCTGAGACGAGAGACGTTCGTCTTGGGCAAGGTCTTGATTATCTAGCAAACCAACTTTTCAATATCCGCGGTGAGATTATCCAAGACGGCATCACACTGACCGGTAGCTTGGGCCTTGAAGTCGGGTTTACGGGAGGCGCCGACTTGGCGGAATACTACTATTCCGACACCCCGCTTGAACCCGGTGAGATTGTGGCATTGGACGGTCTGGTATATGACGGAGTAAAGAAATCAACCGACGCATACCAGAAGAATGTTTTAGGTATCGTTGCAACGACACCGGGACTTATTCTCGGCGGACAAGCAGAAACCGCGTATCCCATTGCGCTCGTAGGGCGGGTTCCCGTCTTGGTAACGACCGAGAACGGCATGATTAGATCCGGCGATCGTATCACTGCATCGGCTACGGTGGGGCACGGTATGCGCGCGACGAAGGCGGGACGGGTACTAGGAACCGCTCTTCAGGATTTGAAAGTAGATGATTTAGTTTTCTGTCCGGATGACTCGGAGGGACTCACTGATAAAAGATGCGGTCAGGTAATGGTGTTCGTAAATCTCGTCGACTATTTGGGGACTCCGCTTTCAGTCCTTATAAATGAGCAAAAAGAGATTGCTCTTGCTGAGGGTCTTACTGCGCAAGATGCACTTGCGGGAGAAGCAGATACGCAAAGCATAGCCTCGTGTGTGGACGCCGAAGGAAATGCAACAACGACTGATGCCGATGGTATGTGTGCGGAAGGATACACGCTTACCGAAGAATCGCTGACAGTAGAGTCGGAAGGTTTGACTGTACCTGTAGATTTCGAAAAAGAAGCGATTGCATATCTTAAGGCTATTCGCGCAGACAATGTTGCTGAAATAGATTCCGAAGTATTTACGGACCGCCTTGCGGCATCGTTTGAAATCTACACACCGCGCGTTGTAACTGAAGGGTTGCGCGTCGACCGCATTACCGCACTTAACGAAGAGGTGTTGTTCGAAAATGACACAGTATTCTTTGGAACGCCATACTTCACGACGGATACCGCAGGCTTCGCCTTGGTCAAAGCTGGCGCTTCATATGTCGACGTTCCGTTTGAGCGCGAGTATTTATCGAAACCGATTGTGAATGCGTCGATGGCGTCCAAAGACGGTTTGTCCTCAGATACCTCTCAGGGCGCTGCCGCTATTCAGGCGATCTTTGGTGATGATGTACGGTTCCTTATAGCTAACGCAACCACCACCGGATTTAGGATCGTTCTGAACAAACCCGCTCCTTATGACGTGCATTTCAACTGGATAGCCCTTATGGTTAAAGAGGCGCGAACGCTTAAGTCGGATCAAAGCCCGGCACAAGAACCGCCCGCAGATGTGCCTTCAACCGATACACCGCCACAAGATCCAGCAAGCGACGAACCCGTGGAAGAGGAGCCTGCACCACCCGAAGAGCAGAATGAACCCATACCTCCTGCAGAGGAGGACCCCGATCCCATTTCTGAACCTTTCCCTGAAGAAGATCCGGAACCCGAACCACCCGTAGAACCCCAACCTGAACCAACTCCGGAAACTTTGCCTGAAGACCCAGCCTCATAACTCTGGATATACAAAATTTTTTGCGCAATAAAGTCTTACCCTGTGCATAACAGGGGGTTGCGATGAGGGTGGCGTGCCGTATCATGCTTCATAGCCTATGAAGAGCACAAAAAACATTGTTATCGGGCTTATTGCCCTCCTTATTATCATTGCCGGCGCCGCAGCATACTTCTACATGCAGGCGGACGCCCTGAAGCAGGACCCAGATGCGCTTGCAAGAAAAGAGGCTGAAGAGTTAGTTGCGATCGTAGGAAAATTGATTATTTTGCCTGCGGATGAGATTCCTACCGTTGCAACCGTGTCGGACCCGACCAAACTTGCCGACCAGGCGTTTTTTGCAAAAGCAAAAGTAGGGGACAAAGTACTTCTCTATCCTCGTGCTAAAAAAGCCTATCTCTACGACCCCGTTGCAAACCGCATTCTTGAAGTTGCACCTATTAACCTTGGTGACGTCGGAGCATCCGAACCTGCACCAGAAGAAGAGGCAGTAACAGACGAAGAATAATATGACTGAAAACCAACCACAGGCAAAACCCGCTTCCCGAACGCTCGTTATCGCAATAGGCGTATTAGTGCTCGTTGCCTTAGGCGCGCTTGCGTATGCCTATAGCGAATACTCGGCGCTGACCCAGGATCCGAATGTTGCAAATCAGAAAAAGATTCAGGAAGTTGTAGTTAAGGTTGAGAAACTTATTGATCTTCCTGACGACGAAGTCCCCACACTTGCAACTGTTTCAGACGTTGCCGCTTTGGAAGGTCAACCTTTCTTCGCAAACGCCTCCGTTGGAGATCAGGTGCTCCTCTACACAAACGCCCGCAAAGCCTTTCTCTACAACCCTTCAAAGAACGTCATTGTTGAAGTTGCCTCTTTAAATATAGGAGAATAGGGGCGTAGAAATACGCTACACTGGTGATAGATATGCGCGCTTTTTCTCTCGCGCTCGCGCTTCTTATTGCATGCGCGCCCGTAGTGGCGGTAGCTGAAGAGTTTACCTCCGGGAGTTACCGCGTCATGGACCCCGTCATGTCTTCTGGTGGGTACGCTACCTCCACAGGTTTTCAACTCTGGGGCGTGTGGGAAGGGTTTTTCGGTACTACAAGTAGCGCAAGTTTTCAGTCAAACGCAGGGTTTCTTGCGTATCCGTTTGTTTCTACGCCCGCAGTGTCGGCAACGGCAGGTGACGCACAAGTGGCACTTTCCTGGAGCGCCTCTGAGGGTTTCTTAGGGTGGAATGTTTCAGGGTACGACGTCGGACAGGCTACCGTTTCCGGGGGTCCGTATACCTACACGGCACTCGGTAATGTTACTTCTTCAACAAGAACAGGACTTTCAAACGGGACAACGTACTTTTTCGTTATCCTTCCTAAAGACAGTCTCGGCAACCGGATTGGAACCTCGACGCAAGCATCTGCGACTCCCGCTTCAAGCGGCGGTGGAGGAGGCGGAGGTGGAGGCGGAGGAGGAGGTGGCGGTGGTGGCGGGGGAGGAGGTGGTGGCGGTATTGGCTCGTCAGTATATTTCTCCGGCCGTGCGTATCCCAACAGCACGGTGACTCTTCTTAAAGACGCCCAAGTGGTAGCGTCGACCCGCGCCGGAGGTAATGCATCGTTCGACGTCGGCGTGTCGAGTCTCACCACAGGAAACTTTATTTTCTCTTTGTACAGCGAAGACAAAGACGGTAACCGCTCGTCGTTGCTTTCGTTCCCAGTTTCTGTAACCGGCGGAACCACAAATGTAACAGGCATCTTTATTGCACCGTCAATTGCCACCGACAAGTCTGAAGTGCGGAAAGGCGACAACATTGCCATTTTCGGGCAAGCTGCTCCGCAGTCCGACATCGTTATCTCCGTTAACTCAGAGGAAGAGATATTTAAAAATCTTAAAGCAGATGCAAACGGAGTATACCTACTGAACTTTGATACATCAGTGTTGGAATTCGGCAATCACTCGGCAAAGTCCAAAGCGGCGCTTGCAAACGAGATAAGCGCGTTTGGTAAGGCGGCTGCGTTCGTTGTCGGTACGAAAAACGTTACTGCCGTTAAGAATAAAGTGCTTCGAGGTGACTTGAATAAAGACGGCAAGGTTAACTTAACGGATTTTTCGATAGGAGCGTTTTGGTACAGGAAAACACTCTCCAGTTCCGTTATCGCACTTGAAGCCGAAAGACTTAACGGTGACAAGAAAATAGACCTGGTCGACTTTAGTATTATGGCGTCGAATTGGACAGGGTAATCCACACCGTATGCGCATATCTTTTCTTTTCTTACTTTCTCTACTTATCTTGCCCCTTAATGCAGAAGCAGCCCGCTTTTACTTTGATGCCCCTGAAGAGTCGAGCGCGCGTGTATCTATCCCCGTACGCATTGATACCGAAGGAGAGACACTTAATGCGTTTGAAGGAACGGTAAACGTAACGGGCTTTGATGTACGTGTCATCCGCGCAGAAGACGCAGGTTCGGTCATTACGGTGTGGCTCGAGCACCCTGAAGCAAAATCGACGATACGTTTTTCCGGCATAACCCCAGGAGGTTTTAACGGAACGGGAACGCTTTTTCAGGTGGTTGCGGAGGGGGGTGGGACTGCCACCCTTTCCTATGCGGGCGTAAAGGCCTATAAAAACGACGGCGAGGGGACGGTGACGGAAACACGAGTCGAGAAGGTCAGCTTCGATTTCGGAGAAGGTCCGGCTGAAGAGGTGCCCGACACTGTTTCACCCGAACCATTCTCTGCTTCTCTCATACACACACCTGATGGCTTTGACGAAAAAAAAGTTTTAGTGTTTAGCGCGCATGACAAAGGTAAAGGGATTCAAAGATATGAGGTGTGCGAGGGTGGATTCTCTTGCGTTACTTCGGCAAGTCCGCATGTTATTGCCGACCAAGGTCAGGGAGTGTTTGTCGTCCGTGCGTACGACTTTGACGGCAACAGTCGGACGGCATTCTTATTCACTGATTCCGCTAAAGTAGTGTACGGAACGCTTATTCTCGCGCTTATACTGATACTTGGCGTCGGGGGATATCTCCTGCGTCGACGCTTTTATGCGCGGTAAACTCGCACTCTTCGCACTTCTTCTAACGGTCATTCCGTTCCAGGCACTTGCTGCTACTCTTTTTGTAAGCCCCGCAAGCGGAAGTTATGAGGTGGGGGATACGATTACGGCGAAAATCGCCGTTTCTTCCGCTTCATCGGTCAACGCAGTATCGTCAGCGCTTTCATATTCAACCGGAACGCTCTCGGTAACCTCTATATCAAAGTCGGGTTCCTTTTTGAGTTTTTGGGCTCAAGAGCCTACGTTTTCGAACGGTGCTGGAACCATAGATTTGGAAGGCGTATCGCTCGGTGGAGGGTATAGCGGAACGTCCGGCACCGTTGTTACGGTAACATTCCGCGCAAAAGCCATGGGCACGGGTACGGTGTCGTTCCGTTCCGGATCGGTACTTGCAAACGACGGAGAAGGTACGAACGTTACCGAAGAAATGAACGGGGCTTCGTTCTCTATCGCTCCGGTGTCGGAGCAGGAAGTGGAACCAGAGCCACAGGATAACGTACCGGCAGAAACTCCTTCTGGGCAGGGCACGACAATATATTCGTCATCCCATTCGGATCCCCAAAAGTGGTACGACAATGATTCACCGCGCTTTTACTGGACACTTCCGACTGACGCTTCCGCAGTCCGCATCCTTCTTGACCAAAAGCCGACGACGGCACCAAGTAGGGTATATGAGCCTGCTATATCGTCACGTGTTGTAGAAGATCTGCCCGACGGGACCTACTATTTCCACCTCCAGGTGCAAACCGTCTCGGGCTGGGGTCCCGTGTCCCATTTCCGTGTGAATATCGACACCACGCAACCGGAATCATTCTCAATAGTATTCCCGCACGGCGCCTCCTCTTTTAACCCACAGCCTGTCGTTCTCTTCAATACGGACGACGACGTTTCTGGTGTTGCGTACTACGAAGTGAAAATCGGCGACGGGGGACCACTTCGCACCGCCGCTCCTGCCGACTCAAACCCGTATGCGCTTCCCTTAATGGAAC
>CAZMOI010000011.1:6975-9406 GCA_964568025.1 uncultured Candidatus Saccharibacteria bacterium | reverse complement strand
GGGCGCTACGTTTTGTACGTCATTGCATACGACGAGGCGGGTAACACAACGACTGCCGAAAGCGAATTTACCGTCGAGGGTATTGACCCTCCGCGCGTCACCAGCTATCCGCAGGAGCTGACATTAGGAGATTTGTTTAAGGTGCGCGGAACGACGTATCCTGCGGCAACGGTTGAGTTTAACATTTACGACAAAAACAAGGAGCTTATCTTCACCGAGCCGGGAAAGGCAAACTCGCTCGGCGACTTTACTATCACGCTTTCAAAGAGACTCTCCCCCGGGGAGTACTCGTTTACGCTTCGGGCTATAGACACCCGCGGAGCACGGAGCGCCGAAACCGTTCCGGTCGAATTTCGAGTGAGTTTGCATCTCATTGCTGACGTACTGGCGTTTGTCGCAAATTATTTTGTGATCGTTGTCATATTTATTCTTGCGGTCGTTGCCATAGCGGCTACGGGACTGTGGGGGGTCACGCGCCTAGCAATACTCAGAAATTCCCTTAAAAAAGAAGTGAACGAAGCCGAGACAACGATCAAGAAATCGTTCGCAATCCTGAAGGGTGACCTGACAAAACACATTAAGCGATTGCATGTTGCGAAAAAGAATCGCCCACTTACCGAAGATGAGTTACTGTTCCTTGAAGATTTTGAAAAAGATTTGGAAGAGGCGGAGCGGATTATCCGCGACGAAGTAGAAGACATACCGAAGGGGTAGTGGGTATGCACGCTGGGAATTACACGCACTATAAGGGAGGTAAGTACCTCGTCCTTTTTACGGCGGACGATTCTACTAACGAACGTGACGGACAAAAAACCGTAGTATATGTTTCTCTTTCGCAGATGCGCGTGTATTGCAGAAACTTGGAAGAATTTATCGAGAGCGTACAATGGCCTGACGGGAAGATGCGTCCGCGTTTCGCTCGCGACTAAATGTCATTCAATTTCAAAAAACGAATACAGTCTATCCAAAAACGCCTTTCAAAGGTAAAACTTGATTCGCTGGTTATTCTTACTGCAGAAGATAGTAATAAGAATGTCTATTACCTTTCGGGCTTTTCCGGTACCACCGGGGTACTTGGCATATCGCCGAAGAACGCGGTACTTGCCGTTGATTCCCGTTATACCGAACGCGCCCGTAAAGAGTCGGTTGCCCCAGGCGTAGAGATACCAAAGGGCGGGAGCCGGGGAGGGCGGTATTCCTTATATATAGAGGAGGCACTTTCAGCACTTAACCTTCCTAAGGGCGCACGGGTCGGGTTTGAAGCGTCCCGCGTGCCTCACGGATGGATTGCAGAATGGCAAAAGCACTCGCACTTTCAGTTTGTGCCGACTGACCATTTTGTAGAGAGGCATAGACAGGTAAAAGACGCGGAGGAGATACGGCATCTTACTCGTGCCGCCCGTATAACGAGCACTGTATTCAAGACAGTGGCGTCGAAGATCCGCCCGGGCATGCGCGAGGCAGACATTGCATCACTTCTTGATATTGACCACCTGAAGCGCGGAGCAGTAGCCCCCAGCTTTCGCACTATTGTTGCGAGCGGACCAAACTCTGCCGTACCGCACCATGAAACAGGAACACGCAGAGTGAAAGCGGGGGACCCGGTCGTACTGGATGTCGGAGGACTCTTTCCCGGTGGATACTGCTCCGATCTTACACGTACGATATTTGTACCGGGAGCGCGTCCGCACCCTAAGCTTGCAGAGATGTATCGTATTGCACTTGAGGCAAACAAAAAAGCATTTCGTTTTCTTAAACCGGGAGTTACGTGGAAAGAATATGACGCGGTTGCCCGCACGCATATAACCGGAAAAGGATACGGAGAATTTTTCCTGCACGGACTCGGACACTCGTTGGGACTTGAAACACATGACCCGTATGACTATGCGAATGATGCATTTCGGGAAGGAACGGTACTTTCAAATGAACCCGGGATTTACGTATCAGGCTTAGGCGGTGTGCGCATAGAGGACGATGTCGTCGTGACAAAAAACGGCGCGCGCAGATTAACAGTCGCGCCGTATCTTCGCGTATGAAGGGGATTGTTTTTGGCGTGTTCGACATGCTCCATGAGGGGCACAAACATTTTCTCTCTCATGCTACTGCGCTTTGCGACGAGCTGGTCGCCGTTGTTGCACGTCCTGAAATTGTGAAAGTGATGAAGGGTAAGGAGCCTCGGCAAAGTCTTGAGGAGCGCATGCAGGCGATAGAGGAGTGGGACAAAAGCATAACTGCGCGCGCGGGAGACGAGCGACAGGGAACGTGGAAGGCGATTATGGAAGAAAAACCCGATGTGATATTTATCGGGTATGACCAGAAAGAAATAGCGAATGAGCTGGAAAATTTTAATATTCGCATCGTACAGATTCCTGCGCATGAACCCGAGCGATTCAAATCAAGTTTGCTGTAAACGTTATTTGACTTCCTGATT
>CAZMOI010000011.1:6011-6965 GCA_964568025.1 uncultured Candidatus Saccharibacteria bacterium | reverse complement strand
AGTTGTATATTGTTTTTATGGTAGAAGCCACGTCACAAGGGCGTCGGGTTCGGGGTTCAAAGCCTCCTAGGTTTGAGACGTGGACGTGTGTAAAGCACGGCGAAGTTGGAATGAAGGCCGACGCTCTCTGTCCTCAATGCGAAAAGCGGCGGCTGGAAGCCATAGAAAAGAGAAAAGAACTTTTGGCTAAGGTTCCAGGTACATCCTGGCAGTGTTGCGGGTGGATGGGTATTTCCAGAGACAAACCATGCCCTAACCCTCTCTGTAATGCCGTATATGTCGGGAGTATTGCCGCCGAATAGGGCTATCCGCTTGACTGAGTTAAAAGTGTGGCTATTATTCTGCCTAAAAGGTCGGTATTACTAGCCTAACTTTCTATCGGTATGACAGCAGAAAGAGGAGATAGACTCGCAGATCTCAACAGGAGAATTGAGCTTGCCCGCCGTGATCCTGAACATAAACCGGGACAGCATATGAACTGGTTTGGTGACCTTCTCACACAAATCTTTTCTCGCGGAAGAAAGTAGTATTTCAACCGAGTAAACGGCATGCCCCGCTCAGAAACCCTCGGGGCATGCCGAGGAGAAAGCACCCGAAAGGGCGTTTTTTGTTTTGATATAGTGTCTACATGACGATCCACGACACCGCTCGCGCACTGTTACGCGACCGGAAGGGAATACTTATTGCAGACGAAGGAATGCAGTCAGGAAGTAAATTGTTTCCGCTTTCGGGCGTTCCTGAAACCGCTTCGACGTACTATGCGTATCGAAAGTTGCTTGCAAATACCGAAGGTGTCGAAGAATATCTTTCCGCAGTTATACTCCCGTACGACGCGTTTACAAACGCTCCTTCGGACGCGCTTCCCCTGCACGATTTGTTTTCTTCAAAGCGCATTCCGCTCGGCATCGACATGCAATCAGCCTTGCCCGTATTTGATGAAGAAAAAGTTCGCGG
>CAZMOI010000011.1:0-6001 GCA_964568025.1 uncultured Candidatus Saccharibacteria bacterium | reverse complement strand
GAATTAAAGTCTTTCGGAGTTATCACTGCGTTGTGGCGAATCGAACGTTCGGTTGACGGCATGCCCGCGTCGGACTCTTTTAAATCTTCGGTGCGTGATGCAGTTGAGTTTGCGCGCGTTGCACAGGCAGTCGGCTTGGTGCCGATTATTCACGCGGATATTTCGATGCGCGGTGCACACCCCGCAGCACAATCGGAAGATGCGATTTCAGATTCTCTCGCGCTTATTTCCGACGCGTTGGAATCGTCCTCGATTGATCTTGCGGGCGTGATTGTGGCAACTTCAATGCCCGTTTCCGGGTCCGACAATCCTGAACGGGCATCGGCGACGGAAGTTGCAGATAGAACCGCACGCATACTCGCTTCCGCTCTCCCTGAACACATATCGGGAGTCTTGTTTCTCTCGGATACACAGCAACCCGAGGAAGCCACGGCGAATTTTAATGCCATTGCCCGCACGGAACCCCTGCGTTGGCCACTCGCATTTGCTTTTTCAGACGCCTTTGAAGCTCCCGTTATTGACGCCTGGAAGGGAATGGAAGATAACGTACCCGATGCACAATCTATTTTAATTGAACGTCTTTCTTTAGCGTCGTTTGCCGACGGCGGAGGCTATTCAAAGGGAATGGAGAAGCTGTAAGTTCTTTGAATTGCCTGTAACGCACGTTAGTAACAAGTCTCTGCAGTCCTATTACGCCATTTTTGGGACGACTTCCCACCGGAGGTGTGTCCTAATTTTAAAACTTGTTTGTTTGGCGTCATTGCATTCGTGTCAAGTGGTTTTTTGACCTCCGCAACGTGCTTTAGTTGCGCTGTTTTTTTCTCGCGTGTTTGACAGGGGTTGTTTTTGTTTCGTTCCCTGTTTTCCACAGCCGGCTTTCTGACTTTTTCGCTTCGTTTCGCGAGCCAAGGGGGTAGAATAATCATCCACCTCAGAACTACCAAATCGAACGTCTGCTAGAACGCTTTCACATTCATTTCCGTTTCAAAAAATTATAAACATTACACACTAATAATCGCCACAAGCGAGAAATATAACCGACCATGATCGCTCTGCAGAAAATAAAGAAGAGAAACGGAACTATTGCCGATTTCAATAGGGAAAAGATCATTTCTGCAGTGTCTAAAGCGTTCATCGATGTGGCGAATGACGCGAGAGCCGATGAGTCAAAGGCGATAGGAGACACGGTTGTCTCCGCCGTGTCGTTAAAGTACGCCGGAACGGCGGCTTTGCCGTCGGTTGAGGAGGTCCAAGACCTGGTTGAACACGCTTTGATGGAGCGCGGGTTTTATGACGTTGCGAAGTCATACATTATTTACCGGTACGAGCACGCCAAGATCCGCGAAGAGAAGCAGGAAGAGGTGGTAAAGAAGATTGAGGAGCGCGCTCTCTTGGTGGTGAAGTCAAACGGTGAGCGCGAAATCTTTTCCGTAGATAAAATAAGAAAGACGTTGGAGTGGAGCATCCTTCCTGAATACAAAGAATCCATAAACATGGATGCGTTTATTGAGCAGGTACAGCGCGAAGTGTACGACGGCATCGCCACATCTGAAGTTGAGCGCACGATGATCATGGTTGCGCGTTCGATGATTGAGCGTGACCCGGCATACAACCAGCTTGCCGCGCAACTTCTCTTGAACTCTCTGTACGTCTCCGTGTTTAAAAGTGATACGCTGACAATTGTGTCGAGCGACTTTGACACAAAGTATCGGAACGCTTTCATTGAAAACACAAAGAAAGCTGCGTCGATGAAAATACTCGACGAGCGAATGCTCGGGTACGACCTCTCAAAGCTTGCGGCCGCGCTCCGTCCTGAACGCGATCGCCTTTTGAAATACATGGGTGTCGCAACACTCTCTGACCGGTACTTAATTCAGGACCGCACTAATCCTAAAGAAAAGAGACCGCTTGAGACTCCGCAGACCTTATATATGCGTGTCGCGATGGGTCTTGCACTCAATGAAAAAGAAAACCGCGAAGCGTGGGTGATTCGTTTTTACGAAATGCTTTCCTCGCACCGCTTCGTACCGTCAACGCCGACCTTGTTTCATTCGGGGTTAGTTCGCGCACAGCTTTCTTCCTGTTACCTGAACACGGTTGATGATGATTTGGATAACATATTTAAGGTGTACGGCGACAACGCGCAGATGTCGAAGTGGGCGGGCGGTATCGGCACCGACTGGACCAATATTCGCGGTACAGGCGCGGTCATAAAGAAGGCGGGTATTACCTCCCAGGGCGTTATTCCGTTCCTTAAGATTGCAAACGACGTAACGGTAGCTATAAACCGCTCAGGACGTCGTCGCGGGGCTACAGCCGTCTACCTTGAGAGCTGGCACTATGACGTAGAAGACTTCCTGGAACTGCGTAAAAACACAGGTGACGAGCGCCGTCGCACGCACGACATGAACACCGCCAACTGGATACCCGACCTTTTCATGAAGCGGGTACGCGAGGACGGGCAGTGGACCTTGTTCTCACCGGACGAGGTGCCTGACCTGCACCACATTTACGGCAAGAAGTTTGAAGACGCGTATGCTGCATACGAAAAAATGGCGGATGAAGGCAAGATCAAGATGTTCCGTCGAATCAAGGCAAAAGATTTGTGGAAGAAGATGCTCGCGATGCTCTACGAAACAGGTCACCCGTGGATTACGTTTAAAGACCCGTCGAACATCCGCTCTCCGCAGGATCACATCGGCGTCGTTCACAATTCAAACCTCTGCACCGAAATAACCCTAAACAACTCGAAAGATGAAACCGCGGTCTGTAATTTGGGCTGGTTAAACTTTGCGGTGCACGTAACGAATGGCCAATGGGACAAAGAGAAGGTGAAAGAAACGGTAACGGTGGGTATGCGTATGCTCGACAACGTTATCGACTTGAACTTCTACCCGACGATTGAAGGAAGGAACTCGAACATGCGTCACCGCCCGGTAGGTTTTGGCGCAGGCGGTTTCCAGGATGCGCTCTACCAGTTGAACATCAACTTTGCTTCCGACGAGTGCGTGAAGTTTGCCGACGAGTCGATGGAGTTGATTTCCTACTACTCGATACTCGGCTCAGCCGAATTGGCAAAGGAGCGCGGAGCGTACGAGTCGTTCAAAGGTTCCAAGTGGGATAGGGGACTTCTGCCTCTCGACACGCTTGCTCTTCTTGAAACGGAGCGCGGAGAAAAGATAGACGTTGAACGCAACACGCGTCTCGACTGGAACGTCGTACGTGACGCTATTAAGAAACACGGTATGCGGAATTCAAACTGCATGGCTATTGCTCCGACCGCGTCTACCTCGAACATTGTTTCCGTCGTCCCTTCGATAGAGCCGGTATATAAGAATATTTACGTTGAAGCGAACATCAGTGGAGACTTTACCGTCGTCAATCCGTACTTGGTCGAAGATTTGAAGAAGTTGAAGCTTTGGAACGACGCAATGCTCAACGAGCTTAAATATCACGACGGTTCGATTGCAAAGATTGCAGGCATTCCGCAGCAGTTAAAAGACAAGTACAAAGAGACGTTCGAAATTGACATGCGCTGGCTTATCAGGTCCGCAGCGTATCGCGCGAAGTGGATTGACCAGTCACAGTCGTTGAACATATTCTTCAAAGGCTCGTCAGGCAAGGAACTTTCCGAGGTCTATACCTACGCCTGGGAAATGGGTCTCAAAACTACGTACTACCTCCGTTCTCTTGCCGCGACTCAGGTTGAAAAATCCACCGTTTCGACCGCGCAATTCGGTTCAACCCACAAACGTGACGAAGGCCCCGTACAGCCGGTTATGACCGCAGAGGCGGCAACGGCGGCAGTTTCCGCAATCAAGGAGACTTTGAAGGTAGCAGAGCCAATTCCGTCACCTATTGCGGTCGCACAGGTTGCCGATGCGGTACCGGTTACCGCGACACCTAAAAGAAACTTCGTTCTTCACCGTAAGCCCGAAGCCGCATGCGAGAGCTGCGAATAGAAGCCTAACCACTAATTATGTCCATTAAAAAAGGAGCCCAGCCCGTCGACATTAACCAGCGCCGAATCATTAACGGTCTTGAGGCTGACGTTATTCAGCTCTACCCGATCAAACATAAGTTTGCTTGGGAGTATTACAACAACGCAAACGCCAACCACTGGCTTCCGACCGAAATATCGATGCAGCTCGACATCGAGCAGTGGAAGAGTCCGAATGCATTGACCCCGGATGAGCGTCGAGCATTCGAAACAGTCTTGGGCTTCTTTACGACTGCGGACTCGATTGCGGCAAACAACATTGTGATGGGTTTCTACGGACACGTAACAAGCCCCGAAATACGCATGTACCTCTTGCGTCAGGCATATGAAGAGGCGATTCACACGCACGCGTACCAGTACATTGTCGAATCGCTTGGCATGGACGAGTCAAAGATATTCAACATGTACCGCGAGGTGGATGCGATTTATGACAAACAGGAATTTATTCTCGGCTTTAACGAGGGAATATTCGACAAAAACTTCAAAACAGGAACGTTTGAGGCCGATCAAAAATTCCTTGAAAACTGGTGCGTCTTTTCTTTGATTCTTGAAGGAATATTCTTTTACTCGTCTTTTGCGGTGGTGTTCGGCTTACAGCGTCAAAACAAATTGACGGGTTCGGCCGAGCAGATTCAGTACATCATGCGCGACGAGTCGATGCACTTAAACTTCGGACTTGAAATCATCAACGCGATGAAAGAGGAGAATCCGGAATTGTGGACCAAAGATTTCCAGGATCGAATTGTTGAACTGGTTCGCAAGGCAACCGTACTTGAATATACGTTTGCGCAGGAAGTGTTTCCGAAAGGCATTTTCGGATTAAACGCAGACGGATTCCGCCAATACATTGAGCACATTGCGGACAGACGCCTCCAGCGCGTAGGGCTTCCTGCTCAATACAACGTAGAAAATCCTTTCCCGTGGATGTCCGAGGCGATTGACCTTTCAAAGAAGAAAAACTTCTTCGAAACGCGTGTTACGGAATACAAAACGGGAGGCGCATTAAACTGGTAAAGGGAGACTCCGCACAACAAGTATTCGAGATACCGCTCCGGGGCGCTTGCCCAAGTCTTAGTATCCCGAATACCCGTTGTGCTCCGCTAAGGTGACTCGAAGAAACAACACTCGCTTGACTTCAAGCGAGTGTTGTTTGATGGTGTACGTATGATAGAAACCGGCGGAGCGATACCGGCTCACATTGAAGAGGAGATACGGCGCGTGAGGGAAATGGAAGGTGAATATACTCCCGCGGTTTCTTTGCTTGCCCGTGCACTAGAGCATTTGTATGGTCCGGGTCAACGTCCGGAAGTTGAAACTCGTCAGGCACTGCTAACGGTTGAGGATGATAAAAGCTGGTCGTGCGAGTGCGGAATGACGGGGATAGGTATTGGCACGACCTGCCCGAACCTTAACGCGCATTAACGAGGTAAGACGTCTGTTCTGGCTCGTATGGCATACTAAGGCGATGCTCGCGTTTCTCCGAAAGAAAAAGGAGTCCGACTCTCTCGTATTCTTTAATACGCTAGGTAAGGAAAAACAGGAATTTAAATCGCTGCGCGGACGATACGCGAAACTCTACACCTGCGGGCCTACCGTGTACGATCACGTGCATATCGGAAACTTGCGTAGTTTTATCTTCTCCGACGTGTTGCGACGCACCCTCGAATACTTCGGGTATGAAGTAAAACACGTCATCAACATAACTGACCTGGGACACCTTTCAGGAGACGGCGACGAAGGAGAAGACAAAATGAGCGCGGGATTAAAGCGCGAAGGATTGGAGATGACGTTGGACAACATGAAGGCGCTCGGAGAGCGATACGCGCAGGCGTTTATTGAAGACTTGAAAGAGCTTAACGTAAAACTTCCGTTTGCGTTTCCGCGTGCGTCGGATCATGTGCCTGAGCAGATTGCGTTTATAGAATCCTTATTTGATAAGGGTTACGCGTACACCACTTCCGACGGTGTGTATTTCGACACTGCAAAGTTTCCACAGTACGG
>CAZMOI010000010.1:12116-20870 GCA_964568025.1 uncultured Candidatus Saccharibacteria bacterium | reverse complement strand
GTTTCTCGAACTTCACTTTGTTTTTCGGTGCGACCGTCACGACGACGCGCCCCTGGCTTTCGGAAAAGAGCGCAAAGTCAGCTCGCCCGACTTTCTTTGTTATCTTCGATAGGTTTACCTCCAACCCTAATTGCCCGCCGATCGCAGTACGCATTAACGCGACGGCCAAGCCTCCCCTTCCGACCGATGCAGAAGATGCGACCAGGCCCTGATCTATCGCTTTCTCAAGCGCTTTATAGAGCTTTAGATTCTTTGCTCCGTCCACCTTCGGCACTCCTTCCCACTCCTCTTTCGCCATGCGGGCATATTCCGACCCTCCCATTTCTATTTCGGTGTCGCCTAAAATATAGACAAGGTCATTTGGCATTTTCGCGTCGATTGATACGGCTTTCTCCGCGTCCTTCATGACCGCAATCGAAGAAATGAGGAGCGTCGGCAAAGCTGAAACCTGTATCGGCTCGCCTTCTTCGTCAAAGCCCTTGAAGTCGTTGAACATGCTGTC
The DNA here is from genome assembly GCA_964568025.1 of uncultured Candidatus Saccharibacteria bacterium. Classification (GTDB taxonomy): domain Bacteria; phylum Patescibacteriota; class Minisyncoccia; order Phycocordibacterales; family Phycocordibacteraceae; genus Phycocordibacter. Next base: position 20,368 of record CAZMOI010000010.1, on the reverse strand, counting down.
CTTGCCGGAAATGAACGGCGTGCCGTACTGAATAGCCAAGTCGTAAGATGCGCGCGCCGCTTCTTTCAACTGATACAACCGTTCGGGGTTTGTGGAATCCGTCCAACAAAAGTTGTCGAGTATCGCCATGTGGTTTAAGGGCGCGCCCGCTGCAACCGCGTTTCTGACTGCTGTGTCGAGAGCGGCAGCGGCCATGTCGTACGCGTTTATGTGCGAGTAGTACGGAGTGACGCCGGAAGACATAACCACGCCACGCTTTGAGTGTAGAAGCGGGCGAAAGACGGATGCATCCGCCGTCACACGACCCGCGCCCTGAATAGGTTTCAACACCGACCCGCCCTGCACTTCATGGTCAAACTGCTGATGTAGAAATTCGTTCGAGCTTAGGTTGTGGCGCCCGATCATCTTGAGCATCATCGCGCCCAAATCTTTCGGCACCGGCCCTATCTCAGCTGTACTCATATATGGATAGGCTTTCGGTTCGCGAGTGTACTGCTGGCGTTTTGGCAGGCCGTCGTGGAGAAACTCGAGGTCGAGATCCATTATTTTTTTACCTTTGTACGAAACAACACACGTACCTGACTTGGTGAATTCGCCTATGACCGTCGCTTCCACACCTCGACGCTTCATCAAATCGGAAAATTGTTTCCACTTACCTTTCGGAACGGAGAGAAGCATTCGCTCTTGGGATTCGGAAATCCATATCTGCCACGGTTCAAGACCCGAATATTTAACCGGTACTTTCGTGAGCTCCACCTGACAACCACCAGCTTCTTTTGACATTTCACCTACAGAACCTGACAGTCCGCCCGCGCCCATGTCGTGGAGAGAAGTGTAAAGGTTCATGTCCCTGGCTTCCTTGACTAGGGCATCACTGAACTTCTTCTGCGTTATAGGATCGCCTATTTGCACTGCCGTTGCGGGGCTTCCCGCATCTATTGATTCGGAAGAAAAAGTTGCACCGTGTATGCCGTCAAGCCCCACACGTCCGCCAAGCATAACGATGTAATCCCCGGGTTTCGCGGATTTCTCATACAGCTTTTTGCCTTTATGCTTTTTCGGAATGATGCCGATAGTACCGGCGAATACCAACGGCTTTCCGCGGTATGCTTCGTCAAAAATCATAAAGCCATGTGGGGTCGGGATGCCCGACTGGTTACCACCCGCCGCAATACCTTTGATTACGCCGTCAGCAATGCGCCGTGCGGGCAACATTTCCTGTGTGAGGTTTTTGTCTCTAAACAGTCGGCGCGTATCTTCTGCCGGAGCAAAGCAAAAGCCGTACATGTTCGCAACAGGTTTCGTTCCTAATCCGAAACCGATAGCATCGCGATTCACGCCGATGATGCCGGTTATTGCTCCGCCAAACGGATCGAGGGCAGAAGGGGTGTTGTGTGTCTCCACCTTGTGCGTAACAACGTATTCGTCGTCAAACACGATTCCGCCGGAATTGTCTTTGAAGACCGATACGCAAAAGTCGTTCTTACCTTTTGCTTTGCGGATTTTTTCCGTCGCTCCTTTTATGTATGTTTTGTATATGCCTTCGTCTATTTCATCTATGGGGTTTGCAAAAATTGTGTGTTTGCAGTGTTCCGACCATGTTTGCGCCAACGCTTCGAGCTCAATATCGGTGGGGTTGCGACGAAGTTCGCGGAAGTGATTCCGAATTGCGTACATAAAATCCAGTTCAAGCGCCAACGGCCCGCGAAACACACCTTCCGGTGTTTTGATTCCCTTCTTCCCTATCTCTTCCAACTCTTCGTCCGACACTTCAAGGTTTACTTCCAAAACGCGGGACGAGCCGTGAAGCAAAACGCGCGGAACAAACGGCGGTTTATTTTTCTCGCGCTTCAAGTCGCTTGCGCTCAAAACATTCGCCCGCTGAATGAGCGGGTTATACAAACTGTTTGCAATGCGTTGCGCTTCGCTTTCGGAAATTTTTCCCTCGATAAAAAAGACTTGGGATGAATACACATGCTCCCCCGCTTTAAATTTCTTTCCTGTTGCGTCTTCTATCGTTTCCTGTGCGGTGGTGCCGATATTGTCCGTGACGCCCGGTAGATATCCCACCTCGATTGCCCAGACGAAACGTGCGGGGTGCCAGCGACCGACGACAGACGCTTCGACCTGAGAGTTGGTTAAAGCGGCGCGGGCCTTTGAGAGGCCTGCTTTGGGGAGGGTCGAGTCTACAACGTAGGAATCGGCAATCTGGACCGCTTTGACCTTGCGACCCGCAATTTCCTGAAAAGCCTTTGTTTTAAGCGCCGCGCGCGCGTCCGGAATTGTCGAGTAAACGTCAATCCGGATAGCCATAGGCTTATTTTAAGCCATATTTACAGCTTTCGCAAAATTAAACTAGAAGATCTGCTGAACCCAGGACATGATATTGCCGAAGTTGAGGATAGCGGCAAGGGTTGCGCCGAGCCAGCTGATACTGGAAACGGCACCGGACAGCACAAGCATCCCCTTTTGACCTGAGGAAAGGTCCTTGAATGGCTTTTCAAATGCGAGCTTCATTAAGTTGCCTATGAAAAGGGCGTTGACGACAAGCACAAGAATAAACGCTGCTTTTATCTGAAAGCCGGGCACCGACAGGAGCATCAACGTGTTTGGCCAGGTCATATAAATTCCGGTTCCTATCATGCCGGCAAGCCCCGCCCACACCAGGTTATGAAGCAGCTTTGTCCGTTTAGGATCCAGTGTCGCCTTCTTCCCTGTGAGGTACTGAAACGCTTCGTGATCGGCAAACAGGATAACGAGCCCCGTTACTAGGAGTATTGCTATATGCGCGACAACCATTTCCCTATTCTACACTCCTCCCTTACAAACCCTCCCGTAGCCCTTACCCCTCCGCACTGAAAAAACCTCTAACATACCAGCGTGTTACCATGGTAACACGCTGGTATGTTATACGAAATAAAATGCTTCCAGTCGATGCTGAACTAAAAAGCGAGGGGTCGGCATATTCTTTCCACACCCTCCACCGGCCTATTTTGCTATACTGCGGGAATTAAAGGCTTACATACCGTATGAAAAACGCACTCATTGCAGTAATCGTCTTGGTCCTCTTGGGCGGCGGCTACTATTTTTACTCAATGCAAAACGCTTCCGAAGCTCCGGCAGGCGAAGAAATGAATAACGACGCAGCGGGCATACAGCAAACCGGCGACGAGACCGGCATGCCGGTAGAGGAACAGGATGCAGCGGGAAAACCCGTCATCGACGCTGAAGTCGAAGTCACCGTCGGTGGGGCGGTCAAAGAATTTACCGTAACCGGTAACAATTTTACCTTCGCTCCCGCGACTATGAAGGTCAAAAAGGGCGACACCGTTCGCATCACATTCAAGAACGCAGGCGGTACGCACGACCTGGTTATCGACGAATTTAACGCACGAACCAAGATAATCAACGGCAGCGCACAGGAAACTATCGAATTCGTCGCAGACAAAGCGGGAACCTTTGAGTACTACTGCTCCGTCGGTCAACACCGCGCGATGGGCATGAAAGGAACCTTAACCGTCGAGTAAGTAATCATCGCAACAAAAAACCGCCCCAATGTGGGGCGGTTTTTTGTTTGTTGAGTTATTCCGTTACGTTTACGGCTCCCTTCCCTGACTTAGGATCGCTCAGGTTAGTGATTGACCACTTACCCGCTTTCGTAAATGAGAGCGAGTATGTTCCGCCTTTCGCGACCGAATTCGCATCTGAAATCGGAGACGAAGGAGGATTCTCAAGCGTCGCGCTTATGCGCATCGCCAGGTTATCCTTGTTTACAAACTGAATTGTTTCGCCTTTCTTTATCGTAATCACCGCCGGACTAAACGTACCGTTGTTGAGGTTAACTATCCACTCGTAGTGATCCTTAACCCACACTTTCTGCGGAGCAGAAGGCTTTGGTGTAGAAGCACTGCCGGATTGCTGTGCGCCATCTTCCTCGGCCACTTCTTCTACGGGCGTTTCAACCTCGGGCACCGCAGACATCGGCATGGACAAAAATCCCCAAACAGCGAGTCCGCCGACGACAAGTCCTGCGATAAATATTCCTATTGAGTTCATAATATGAATTGGTATTAAATCTTAATAATAACTATATACCTTTTATAACCTCCCACATCTTGGGATCCTGTCCTCCGTCGAACTTAAAGACGGCAACCCCTTTGACGCCAAGCTTCTTTGCAAGATCCACCTTTGTCTGAATTGCCTGTGCGTCCGACCACCACACAATGTTGAACGGGGGCTGAACCTGTGAAGCAAGCGCCTTCTGGTCGTAGAGAGTTGTTGCAGCTCCATTCTCAATTCCAGTAAATACCGGACTTTCGGTTGCTATGCCTTTACCTGCGGCATTCTGCACTGCCTCCAATTCGGGTGTGAGTTTGTAGATAAAGGAAAGCTCGCCCGAACTATTTCGTACCGGTGTGATGCCGAGTGATTTGGCAAGCGCGGTCGCGTATCCCGGGTTAAATGCCCACTGCTGATCGTAGCGATATCCCGACACCGTCAAAGGACTGACCGCGTACTCGTATCCGTAGGTAGCAATACCGATCATCAGCTTTTTCTTGGGAATTGTTTTTGCGGTTTCCAATACCACTTTTTCTACCCACGCAGGGTCCGCGACGGGAACATACGGTGCGGCACGCGCTTTATTCAAACGCACGTCAATTGCGCCCTGGTCATACGTCATCAGCTTTACGCGATCGCAGTATTTGTTGATTTCTTTAAAGTCGTTCGCGTAGACACCTGCGCCTTCGGGTGGAGTGCCGTCGTAACGGGAGTCGAGCGGTGTGCGGGCTTCAATGGCGCACATGACCCACTTCTTCCCCATTCGTTGGTACAAGCCTTTCAGGAACGTCGAGAAATACTGTTTGGTGTCGGCGGATTTGTTTTCAAAGTCAATGTCGATTCCGTCGTACCCCTTCTCGTTCACGAGCGCGGTTATTTCTTTTGCGAGCGCGACGCGTGTGGTTTGGTTCGAAAGGATGCGGTGAATCGCCTCACGATTCGACCACATAACGGTCGGAATAAAACGGACGCCCTGCTCTTTTGCTGCCTTGCGCAAAGAAACCCATGGCTCCTGATCCATCTTAGCGGCATCGAACAGTTTGCCGTCCGTCGTTACGGTATATCCAAACGGGTTTATTTCCGTAACATGTTTCAAATTCGGCATCACATCAGCGGTACCGGTTGCTGCACGCCAGTACGGTATCCAACCCGATACTTCAAATTTTGCCGCAGCTTCGGCCTGCGGCACCGCGACGGCAAAGGCAAGAACGGTAAGTACAAATAGGTTCCTCATATGTGAAATTGTAGCAGGCTCCGTTAGAGAAGACGAAAAGGCGACCTCTCTCTTTCGCTCGTATCTAGCGAGTATCCAGGACTAAAGACTGACGAATTGTATCGAAAACCGAAATAAGAGAACCACGATTAAATTCCAGAACCGCACCGGGTTCGTAATTGCCGATAGCGGTCGAACGAATAAAGTAACGGACGGCAGTGCATGGCAAAGAATTCGGGAGCACGTATACATGCTCTTCGTACGTACTTCCGGCCGTGCCCTCAATCCTTCGACCCATGCTGTACCGAACGCCGTTTTCCGTCATCACACTTTCCTTCGCGCCCTCACCTAAAAACGACTTCGCAAGGCACGGTGCGGTTGAGGTACCAAGTGTTTCGACGGAGAAATAGGTATCTAGGGAAAGGTTAGTTCCGCGTGTTAAAGATTCCGGAACCGCAAACGAAACGCCGTATATCTCTTTTTCCGGTCCAAGCGCCGTATATACGTGTGCGGTGTTTACGGAAAACGACGTCGGATAGAGCGCGGAAAAACGTCCCTCCGAATCGGTAAATATTTCCCAGGCGGGATTAGGAGAATCAACAACTTCGCCTTCCCCGCCTTTCGTACCAATGAACGCGTATACAATACCCACGACAACGAGAATGAAGACTGCGAGGAAGATCCAAATTGGTAGGTGTTTTTTCATACTCACTTGTTCATGAGCGAAAGCGAGTGTCGCAGAGTGTCGAACGTTTGAAGCAGTTTTTGTTCGTCAAACGGTTTTACCGCAGCAGGGTCGTCGACTTGAATCAGCGCGGAGTACACAGTGTAGCGGACGGCAACACAAGGAGAACTATCCGATAGCGTATAGACGCGTTCCTCGCGAACAACGCCCCGCTTCACTTCGCGCTCCATAGCAAAGTCGTATTTTTTACCCTCCTCCGTAAGCGACTGTCGAGCTTGAGGCTTGTACAAAAATTTATCGGGGGCGCACGAAGTAACGTTTGGAACCGTCTCTACCGAAAGTTTGGTCAGGGACGATAGATTGGTGCCCGCGGTATATGTTTCATTCGGAACAAACGAAACACCGCGAATCGTACGATTCTTCCCTAACCCTTTATATGCGTATTCCTGATCTACTGAAAAATCCTCGGGGTGCTTTACGGAAAATCCCCGTTCGATAGACGCGTACGTCTTCCAACCCCACATCATCGTGGTCGGGTTTTCCGCACCCAGCACATACACACTGAAACTGGAGAAGCCTAACACCGCCGTCGCGACGACGGTGACCGCAAGAATGATGCCGAAAAGCGATGCGGGCACGCTTTCAGTATATAGCTATATCGGGGACGCCACGGGCGGTTTGCGGTCATGCTTCCACATACCCCACAAAGCGGCACCGATGATAACAAGATCGACGATAATACCCGCGTAGGACTGCACGACAACGTTATACGGTATCCACAACAGACACCCCACGATGGTGAAAAAGCGGATCATCGCCGCATCTCCTTTCCATCTACTGTAGATGCCGGTAAGGATGCCCAAAAACGGCAAGAGGCTTATGTAGCCCTGCCAGGTAAAGTACAAAGACACGGCGGCAAGCGCCATGAAAAACCACATCCACCGATCATCAGCGGCCCACGCATGAGTGTCCCGCTTACTGAATACCCAATTACGGACGGCAACCAAGGCGTTCATCGCAACTCCCGTCCAGGCGGAAAGGAGCGAGAAGTGCGCCATATACACGAACGCACCAGCCATCTGCCTGCCGAGAAGCTTTTCACGATTTTTTGACTGGTACGCCGCAACCGAAAAGCCGAGTGCCACAACTCCAATCGCCTGCGCGAACCAAAACACCAGATCAAACTCCATTATGTACGCAGTATACCGCGCGCGTGTTTATGCTTCTCGTTCCGCGTCACGACTCTTAATGTACTTGTCCCACAATTCCTGGAACTCGGGCGAATTCGCTTTCAGTTCCGCAAATGTACCGCGTGCAACAACACGTCCGCCGCGGAAGAGATACACCGAATCGAAGAGCGACAAGAGGTGCAGGCGGTGAATCGAAGAAATTACGGTTTTCTGAGGAAATGCCGCGAAAATATTCTGATAGATACCAAGCTCGTTCGCAAAGTCCACGCTTGAGGTAGGCTCGTCGAGTAGAACAATATCCTTGTGCTCCGACGCCAAGAGTCCGCGCGCGAGCGCCAAGCGTTGCTTCTCTCCTCCGGAAAGGTTTACCCCTCTCTCGACGATTGACGATTCCAGCCCTTTTGGAAGACGCTTAACAACATCGCTGAAAGCAGCAAGGTCGGTAAAGACCTTGATGTGACTTTCCGAATATTCGACGCCAAGCGTTATGTTCTCTCGAATAGTCGTCGAAAATATTTCAGGATCCTGCGGTACCAAGGATATTGAGTCGCTTATGGAGGGGAACCCACCCGGAAGCGAAGTTCCGTCTACCGACAAGCTCAAAGACTTGGGATGGTACAAATCTCGGAGAAGCTTCAAGAATGTACTTTTTCCTCCTCCGCTTTCGCCGATTAACGCGATACGCTCCCCTTTCCGCACGTCGAGAGAAATGTCCGACAAACTGTCTCCTTCGGAATCTCCGTACGAGAACGACAGATTCTTAACCAAGAGTGACTGCCATTCTTTCGGGAGTGCGTTTTTTATTTCCTCCTCGTTCTGTTTGAAGTCTTTCGACAACTCTTCCGCGTTCGAAACGTATGCCCGCCATCGAATGATGTCATTGTAGAGATGCGCAAACGTGAAAAACGTACCGCGTATCCTGTCCACGTACCCATAGAGAATGTATACCGTACCGACTAGCACTACGCCTGTTGCGAATTGCTGCACAAGATAGACCGCAATCACCGCGACCGAAGCGAGTCTGCCGAGGACGGAGGCGGAAAACCATTTCCACTCATTGACGCGCGAGTTCACCATAAACTGCGTCTTTGGTTTATTGATGACA
>CAZMOI010000010.1:0-12106 GCA_964568025.1 uncultured Candidatus Saccharibacteria bacterium | reverse complement strand
CGGGACAATGCACTGCCAACCAGTGCCTCGACGCGAAGTATGATGACGGTCGTAACGTTCGAAAGCACGTCGAACACTTTTGCCGAGACGTCGTTTTCAAGGAAACTCACTTTCTTGTACCCGGGAACTAACTTTTTATCGAAAAGCGTAAGAATAAAGAACGTCGGCACAATTAGAACAAGCGCTACAAGGGCGGCAAACGGGTCGAAGTAGAAGAGAGCGATAAGGCCCGCTATCAACGCAACGACCGCGTGAATGATCTGGAACGAGCCTTCGCCAAAGCCGAACAGCCCGTTAGCGCCTTTCTCTATTTTGTCGATAGTGTCTCCTGAATGATGGTTCGTATGCCACTCAATCGGGTACGCCAAAACACCCTTAAGAAGGTGCATCTTGTATTTTGCCTTTGCCATAAAGGCGTTTTCCGTCTCCATGACGCGCGAGGGTCCGTGGAGCATCCAACCCAGAACCTCTATCCCGAAAAACGCTCCCACAAGCCACAGGAGGCCCGTCAGGTTAGCCGAACCTACACCGTTTTGCTGAACCTCGTTCAAGAGCCACCCGACGACTAGCGGTTCCAGGGACCATACCGCGACGGCAAGTCCCGACATGATGGAATACAGAACAACCCGAGGGCGGTTCCCTTCCGAGTAGCGCCATAACATGCGCGCGAGATATATAAGAGGATTTTTGTCTTGTGTGTTCATGTTGATGATATCTAGGTAACGAAAACGCGCGCCTAGGGCGCGCGTATAAAAGCAAGCCAGGCTAAAGGAATTATCCGAGGAGGGCGGTGCGGTTATGTATTGCAATCATACTCGGAAAAGCATACTCCCGTTTGAAGCGATGCGCAAGCGCACGAATTTATGCATTCCGCGGTTTACCGTCGGCGGAAAGAAGGAACAACCCCAACCCCATGAAAACCACGAGCGAAGCTGCGGTAAACGCGATTTGTGGACTATAGAATTCCCAAAGCAATCCTCCGATGACACCCGCGAGTATCGCCCCGATACCGACCGTTGCATGCAAAAGTCCGAACGCTCCACCTCGAAGCGCTTCCGGGGACAATTCCGCGGCAAGGGCCCGTTGCACACCGTCCGTCATCGCCGGCACCAGCCCCAGAACGAAAAACCCGACTCCGAGAACCTCAGGAGAGCCTGCTGAAGCAATGATGGCGTAGCTCACGAGCAGTATCGAATAGCCGATCAGTATGACCCGTCGAGCTCCTACCTGATCGCTCCAACGACCAGCAAAGTACGAAAATGCTGCACTCGACATGTTATGCACCATGTAGAACAGCGGGATAGTTGCTATCAAAAGACCCACCGACTCAACCTTAAGAAGCATAATGGCGAGCGGAAGCGAACCCATGGAAAGAAAGAAAACCGCGAGAAGAAAAAAGACAAACCTGATAGGAAGCTTTCCAATCGAGAACGGGAGCGAAAAGTTTTGTGACGTGAATACACGACCGACGTCTTTGATAAACGACAGCGACCACAGCGCAAGGAGGCCCAACACAAAGGCGGTAATGAACACGTAGTCGAACTCTAAAGGGAAATACAAAAGGATAACGTACGCCGCAAGCGGTCCTAGGATCCCTCCAAGGGTATCCATAGAACGATGAAAACCGAACGATGCTCCCATCGCACCGCGTTCCGCCGACATGGAAAGAATGGCATCGCGTGGTGCTTCGCGAAGACCCTTTCCTACGCGATCTAAAAACCTGAGTCCCATGACTGCACCGACGGATGACGCGAACGGATAAAAAGGGCGCGTAAGTTCAGAAAGTGTGTACCCCGCAATAACAAATATTTTTCTTTTCTGAAGCTTGTCGGAAAGTGCGCCTGAGTATGCCTTAAATATGTTCGATGCGCCGTCGGCAATGCCTTCGACTATACCGAGCGAACTTGCCCCAGTTTTTAACACGCTGGTAAAAAACGCGGGGAATATCGAAAGAACCATCTCTGACGAAAAGTCGTTGAAGAAGCTCGTCAGTCCGAGGAAAAAAATGTTCTTGGGGAATCCGAAGACTTTATCCGGCATGCTGTACCGCCTATTCGCTTGTCACTCCGTCAAAATGTTCTTCATCTTTTTCCGAATCAGCCTTGGTCGCGTGCGCTATCTTGTCTTTATGATGCGGGGGTGAATAAAGGGTATAGAGCTTCAGGTCTTCCGTTTCCGATATATTCACAATGTTGTGATGTAGTCCTTCAGGGACCAACACAATCCATCCGTCGGAAAATTCATGAACGTACCCGTCTTCCAGCACTACTTTCCCCTGCCCTTTTTCGCAGCGTATGAACTGATCCAAGTCATGTACCTCCATCCCGATTTCTTCGTGTGGAGGCAGACTCATGAGGACAAGCTGGCTGTTTTTCCCCGTATAGAGCACCCGACGAAAATTCGTATTCTTGATCGATTCTTCTTCTATGTTCGTAACGTAGCCCTTCATATGCAAATGAAATGTATACGAATCAGTGTATCAGAGGAGAAAGAAACAGAGCGGTGCCCCGTCTCTAGAGCAGTGGCCGTATTAGTAACCGCCACACTCATATATTTATGACAAAAACATTCTCATTACGAAACATAGCGGGTACTGCGCTTACGATGGCGCTTATGGTCTCCGCAATCGCATTCGCGCCGATAACCGCGTCTGCGGACAGCGACAAAGACAAGTCTCTTCGGTCGGCAAGTCGACCTGAAATAGTAATAACCGAGGGAGGTAAAGCCCTGGTTCGCGGAGCTAAAGTAACCGCGGTAAACGGTGCTTCCATAACCGCACAGGCGAATTTTGGAACCGGCGTTACGAACTGGGTTGTGCTGACGGACTCGGCAACGACGTTCTATGACGCACGCGGGAACAAGGGATCGCTTGCATCAATCACGGTCAACGACTCAATTAGCTTTGCCGGAACTATCGACGGTACAAGTATATTCAACATAAAAGCTGCAGCAGTTAAAGACTGGAGTCCTGTCGCATCCGAGGCTTCGGTAAAAGGAACTATTTCTTCGCTGAACGTATCGGGGCTTTCCTTCGTCTTAACGAAAAGAAGCGACGACGCTACGCGTACCATTACCGTAAACCTAAGCGGAGCAACGACAATAAGCTTGAATGGTGCGGTATCAGCACTTGGTAGCCTTGCCGTCTCCGACGGAATTAAAGTAACCGGGACGCTTTCTGCGGACGGCACCGTCATGACGGCAACTAAGGTTGAAGCGTCTCGACCTGCAGAGCAGGAGGACAAACGCTTCTCAAAAATGATGAAGCAATGGTTTAACGGAAAGGCGTTCTTCAAGTTCGGAGAATAAGCATTCTGCTCATCGTACAAAAATCCCCGGCATACGCCGGGGATTTTTCTTTATCGGTATATTGAGGGCTCTTCGGGGGAAACGAACGTCCTCCCGTCGGAAGTTCTGCATTGTGGAGGAAAACTTTCCATGACCGGGTATCCCGCCGCAACGCATTCTTCGTAGTTAGTGACGCTCACTATGGAAGCGACTTTGAACGCTTGCCACCACGCCCACACAAGGGCGATTAACAACAATCCGACGGTAGCAACAATTGCGTTTTTATACATATTGCTATACCCAAAGTGCAATGATCACACCAAAGGCAAGTAGCTCTACAAGATAGAAGCTCGCATTTATATACCAGAGCGAAATCGGCTTCCCTTCCCAAAGTATGGATCCGAGCGTAACCGGAGCGATAAACCCAAGCCACGTCCAGAACCCAACCATTAACCCTCCGGCAATTCCGAAGGTTTGTGTAAACTCACTCGCATACGCATAGGTGTGCGAAAGCACGTACGCCATAACTAGCGCGCCGATAAACTGCACGACGTAGCCGGGCATCGCTTTCTTCTGCATCTCCTTCATTTTCTCCGGGGTCATTTCTCCCCACCCCATCATTTTTGACCACGCTTTACCAAAAAGCGGTCCGTACCACAAAAAACCTACAACCATACCGACTACCGCACACGCCAAAACGGCAAGATAATTAACGTCAATCATATATAAAAATTAGAAACTGTAATAAACCTATTTTATCACTGAGAAATACCCCCACTTAGGCTACGGATACCGTAACGGGTTTACGAAGAAACAGGTAGTACACCGCAGAGATGTAGGCAACAACAACCATGACCGGAAGAAGACTTACCGAGTCAGTCAAAAACGGAAGTGGAACCGCAGCAATGGAGCCCATATCAATACCGAACTGATACTCGCCCACTTTCATAATTCCGCTTCCCGTCATGACCGCTCCGAAGGCAACGATAGCGTACTCGGTCGCGGTAAATATTTTTTTGATCGGGAGTTTAGTGTAGAAGACGTAAATGCCGACCCCGACAACTGCAGCGACGGCAAACCCAATAAAGAGCCCCGCGAGGTTCACCATGAAGTCCGCAAACAAAGCGACGGAAGCAGTGAAAAGCGCTATCTCGAATCCTTCACGAAGGATGAAGGAAAGAATGGAACCAAACAGTGCGAAATCAAATCCTTTAGTTGCCGTCAGGTTCTCTTTCATCTGTTTAATTGTTTTTTCTTTCGCGCTTGCCATCGCCCGGTGGAGCGAGAACACAACGTAGGCAAGAAACGCTCCCGCAGCTACTAACAAGTATCCTTCAACCAACTTTGCATTTGATTCGGTAATAACCGCGCGCACCTCATTACTGAAAACAAACGTGCCTATAGCCAAAGTGAATGAGACGACCACGCCCAGAATAAGCGCGGACCATATTTCAAACTCTTTTTTGAGATTCAACTGCTTCGAAAGACCCAAGAAAACGCCCGCAATAAGAAACGCCTCCAGGAATTCACGAAACGCTATCAGTATTGTCGCAAGCATGTGTAATTGGCCATACTCCCTAACTGGGTTTCGAACGATACCACCGCCTTACGCAAACCGTAAAGCGGAATAATGCACACACTAGGGGTCAAGTAACAAAACCTACCGCTTGGCAAACAAGTAGCGAATTGAGAGAGGAAATAAGCCCCCTAATGCGATGACGACGCCACCGGCGAAAACTGCGGTAGAAAAGCCGAACGTATCCCCCACAAAACCGCCAAGCGCAATAGCAACTCCCTGAAAAAACGAAAATATAGCTTGATATATACCGATGGTCTGGCTGTACTCCGCGTGCTCTATGTTGTTATAAAACAACGTCCTCCACGACAACACTTGAATAACGCTCGTAATACCGAGAAGAAACATCGCGGAATAGAGTTGCCACAACTCGGACGCAAAGGAGAGCGAAATATATACCATACCCGCAAGAAAGCTTGCCATTGCCAGGCCCCATAACTCGTCCAAATACCCCGGGTGTTTATCAAAAAACCGTCCAACCGGAATCGAAATAACCGCGGCAACCGCCTTATACAGCAGGAACGCAAGTCCGAGATGAGTCGCACTTCCCCCATCGATAAAATTCAATACGAAAAGAATGAGGATAACGCCGATAAATGCGTCGCTCCCCCAAAAAAAGATGTCGGACATCGTCATAGTCCGAAGAATCTTTCCCTTCTTTGAGTTTTGGTAGAAATTCAAACGATGCTCGTGGTCGGCGATGTTCATACGAGCAGTGTACCGCCTTTACGAAACCTTCCTTTTTAAAGCTTTCTGATGCTTTAGACTCCACGCGTACATTGCTACCGCCCCGGATGCAGCGACGTTAAGGGACTCTGCGCGTGAGTGCATTGGAATTGAAAGAAGCAGGTCACACTCTTTGCGAATCGCCGATGAGAGCCCCCCGCCTTCGTTACCCAGAACAAGGAGTGTCGGTGCGCGAAACGGCTCATCAATAATTGAATGTGATTCCTCACCCGCGAGCCCGTAAACACGCACGCCTTTTTTCTTAAGTTCGCTGACCGCCTCTTGTATAGAAGGAGTCGCTACAAGCGGAATACGGAACGCCATACCGGCGGACGCCTTTGCAACCGCAGGAGTGACTGACGCCTGTTTTTTTGTCGGTAAAAGTACGGCAGATGCGCCGAAGGCGGCACACGAACGTATCAGTGCGCCGACGTTATGTGGGTCTTGTATCTCGCCTAGTAAGACGAGGAGCGTATCATTGTTCGGAATAAAAGTTTCAAGAAACGAATCAAACGGAACTTCTACTTCGTTCGCGGCAATAGACGCGACTATCCCCTGGTGCGGTGCATTACCTTCGACATATGAAGTGACTTTGCGCGGGTCGAGAGGTTCGACAGGAACCCCAACGCGTTTTGCCAGCTCACGCACATGCGTAAAATCAATTCTTGGAGAGAGAAGAACTTTCTTAACAACCCGAGACGAATGTTCAAGCGCCTCGGTAACCGCGTGTTTCCCGTAGATATAGACCTTGGTTTGTTTCGCCTGCTTCATCAGGCGCATGCTACCACAAGGGGCATCTAAATGAGGCGAACCGTAAGTAGGGTACCGACAACGAGAGACACGGTAAGAATCGCAAATATGCCTATGGTTTGCATAAAAAGTTCTACCGCTTCTTTTTTCTGCCCGTCGAGATACATTTGAAGCGGCATACCGAGAAAAAGAAATCCCATAACGGCAGCGGAAAGCACGAACAAGGACAGCATAATCATGGGAATAACAAACGTCTCGGGTCCGCGGAAAAGTGCCGCTATCCCGTACTGAACGATAAGTACGAGACCGACAATATAGGCAAGGGCAGCGGATGCGTTGATGAGCGGATTTTTCATACCACTATGGTACCTCTCCAGAATCAAAGGGGTTTCAACTTTCAATAACCTTCATCGTCCTTTTAATGGCAACGAAGCAGTACGCCCAGAGGACAGGCAACCACAACGGCATAATCCCGAACAGTGACTGACGAGTAAACGTTTCAACGCCCGTTGAAATAAAGAGAAACTCCCCCGCCGTCATGACGACAAGACCGATAAAAAGCGCGAGGAGGTCGTACTTCTCCCGCTTTATCCAGAGCGCCGCCCCTATTATGCCCACGAAGATGGCGGTCAGAAGATAATCGTCAGTGACAAAGGGTATCAACCCAACCATAAGAAAGATCGGAACAGACACGAGCAGAACTTTCCATATTTTTGAAAAGAAATGTTCTTTCACAAAACTCAGTATATCAACGTCTTTAGCCGAAGGTAAAAGCAAAAAAACGAACACCGGGATCTGCTTCGAGTTCCAGTGTATGTTCTTCGGCTCCTTCGAGTCTAATTATTTTGTACAACCTGCTTTCTTTTACACGAAGAAGAGAGCCATCGCTGACATCTGCTCCTGCAGAATCTATTACAAGAACTCCGTCAAGATACACACGAACGTCAGTGGAAACAGCTGCTTCTGCCACGACATACACTTCCTTTGCCCTAAAGCGATACGCTACCCGTGCCTCACGTACCGCCTCGGCATACTCTCCTTGGACATTCCACACACCACCGAAGTAGAGAGCGTTTTCAAGTAGAGAATCCGGAATTGAAAATTTTTGTACGCCGTTCACGCGGTTCCCGTTTGCCAAATACTCGTTTCGCAATGAGCCAAAGTAGGTCTCGGGACTCTGCGCAACGACCTTTTCTGAGACGACACCAGAAGATGCAAGTCCCACTGAAGGGGCCACTACATCTCCAATGACACGAGCGCGTTCTTTGAGAAGCTCTTGTATTTTCATTTCCGTCTCTTCATATGCACCTTCTCCAATGTGATCGTAGACGACATTGCCGTGAATATCGATAAGATATTTTCGCGGCCAGTACCGATTGCCGTATGCATTCCAAGTGGCGTAGTCGTTATCAAGAACAATGGGATGTACGATTCCGAATTCACGCATCGCATTTTCTACGTTTTTAATGTCTTTTTCAAAAGCGAACTCCGGTGTGTGAATTCCAACAATTTCCAAACCTTCGTTCTTATACTTCTCATACCATGCATTGAGGTACGGAAATGTGCGCTGACAGTTAATGCAGCTGTAGGTAAGAAAGTCGACAAGAATTACTTTCTTACCAATCAGTTCAGCCATAGTGATGCCCTCAGTGTTGACGAAACCAGAAGGACGCACAATCTCTGTATACGGAACACTCGCTCCTGTCCTCGGTAAAGAATCGGTCGACACCGGACCAGACAAAATAAAGAGAAGACCGAGACCGGTCAATCCCAGAAGGAATGCGCCGACCACATGTTCAGGTTTCATTACTCGGCTCGCTCCAAAAGGAGCTGTTCAAATTTGGTAATATCGAAGTACCCGCTCTCGAGAATCGTTGTCTCTATTTTTTTCTCAAGCCCCGTCGCGATCAAAACACCGAGAAGAATAAAGAGAAAGCCAATGCCTCGTTTGAACCATCCGCGCGAATCGGAAACGCCTACAAGTCTGTCTGCGAAACGTTGTCCCAAAAGTGCGATAAGCAGTAGCGCGAGCGACAAGCCCGCCACATAGGCAAGAAGGTACAAGCTTCCGAGAACAAAAGACGCGGGCAATACTGACGCGAGGATAACGAAATACGTGGGAGAACACGTCGAAAACACCGGACCAAGCGCAGCACCAACAAGGGCGTCCCCCACAAGGCTTTGTTTCTTCATCCCTCGACCGACAAGCTTGTTTGAGCTGACAGAAAGCTTGTTAAGACCGGGGAGGTTTTCCCAGAGCGCGGGGAAAACGAGAGTCAGCCCGAACAATACGAGTATCCCCCCGGAAAGATACGTCCAGAATTGCGGCGGGATCATAATGAAGGCGGTGGAGGCTTTCAGAAGGTACGTGAAGAGGATAACAGAAACTCCGAGAGACCCGACAACAACGTACGGGGTAAGACGACTTCGGCCAGTAGCAGAGGACCCGATAATAACCGGCAGTACGGGTAAGATGCATGGTCCCTCAACCGTGACGAGCCCTGCTATTGATAGGACGTGGGAGAATGCCATTAACGTATCTCTGCAACGAGTGACGCAAGCGTGGGAGACTTAGTCCACTTACGAATCAAGTTTCCTTCAGTGTCGACCTGAACCAGAGTGTGCTGATAGGTAACGCCGTATTTTTGTTTCAAAGCGGTCGAATCATCATAATTAACATCAAGAATGGTTACGTCGCTAGGGATAGCTTCCGAGTTGGCTTTAATGTCGGCATCGAGTGTTCGACACGTTGGACACCATGACGCACGAAAGAACAGAACCACATCGCCTTCTTTCGCTTTCGCAAGTTTTTCTGGAGCATACGCCTCGTAACTTCCTTTTTGCATCATTACCCCACTTTCCATCTTGCCTTCTTCTTCCATCATTACTCCGTCCTTTTTCTCCGTCATTACTTCATCTTTCTTTTCCATCATAGCTTCGCCTTCTGCTTCCATCTTTGAATCTTTCTCCATTACTGCTTCGTCTTTCATCATCACACTGTCTTCGCTTTGATTTGCGGATAAAAACCAGCCGACACCGCCTAAAAGAATGACTGCACCGAGAATGACAACTATTTTTGTAGTATCCATACAACAAAGTTTAAAATTAACTATGCACCCAGTGTGAGGCGGTCAGGTTCATATGTCAAGTTAACTTGACATATGAATTGGGGATTACCTGTACTTTTCGACGTACCAACGCGCTACGAGTCTCGACACTACCATTACTGCAAGTGCGGATGAAATCCAAGGATCAACCGCGTCCAACAGCCCTTGCACAATAAGTCCCACGGTCAGAACGCCAAGTCCGCAGAGATACCCAATGCGTCCAGCAAAATGTGCATGCATCGCTTCTCTTTCGTCATTTGCTTTTTCAGCCAAGACAAACCCTGCAAACACCAAAACGCATACAGCCGCCCCTACTAGAGCAATGAGCCCTGGCAACGGAGGCATCCAATACATAAAGGGATCGGTAAGGAAAAGGAGTAGTACCAACAAAAGAAGCGCGGCGACAGAGGAGACGATGTTTTTCATGAGAGTTTAAAAACCTGTTCAAGAGAAACCTTAAACACTTTAGCAATTTTTAAAGCAAGCATCACTGAGGGGGTGTAATTTCCCTTCTCGATGGCTATGACCGTCTGTCGAGTAACACCCACCAAATGTCCAAGCTCCTCCTGGGTCAGGTTTTTTTGCGTGCGAAGTGTATATACAGAATTAGTAACTGAATCTGCCATTATGCTTTTTTAGCACATCCACATTCGCATGTCTCGTCCTCATTTGTGTGTTCATGCTCACACCAAGGACACATGGTGGGCCAAGTTCCGAGTGCCGGACAACCACACTCGCAACCACTGTCTTGTTTTGCGTGTTCGTGATTACATATGGTGCAGGTCTTGGTTTCTTGCATAAAAATATTTTAGAGGGGTACTATATAAAACAGTATTGTCGCCCAATACATAAAATGTCAAGTTAGTTTGACATGTTCTTTCTGGTCGCTGTTGAAAAACCTTTGTATTTCGGCTATTGTTTCAGGACTTGCGGGGTCGTCTAATGGTAAGCAGAGCTTCCTTTTAGCGTTCGCTCGGAAATGATTGCGTACCTTTACATTTTTGTTCGTACTCAGAGCTGCGGGGTCGTCTAATGGTAGGACTACTGCCTCTGGAGCAGTGTATCTTGGTTCGAGTCCAAGCCCCGCAGCTCTGAGTATGAACGGTACACATCATTTCCCCCGCTCACTAAAAAGTAGGACACCTGCTTCTGGAGCAAGGTATTGGGCTTCGAGTCGAGGGCGAGTCCCTGACCCGCAGCCGATTTTTAAGCGTAAAAATCGCGTCGAAATTAACAAATTTCGACGTGTTAAATTTTAACTAACCTGAGGAAAGGGCTCCGCTATGCATTTCGTCTACATTCTCGAATGCGCCGACAACACTCTATATGTCGGTTGTACGAATGACGTAACGCGCAGACTTCACCAACACAACAATGCTAAGCAGGGCGCGCATTATACAAAGATTCGCCGGCCGGTAGTTTTAAAATACAGTGAGAAATTTACTACGCTTACAGAAGCCCGCAGCCGAGAGGCCGAGATAAAACGCTGGCCCAGAAAAAAGAAACTTACACTATTTACATAAAACGCCGGGTATATACTGAAAATATATGGATACGCTCTTGGTGTCTTCGATGGCGTTGTTTGCATTCATGCTCACGTTATTTGTTGTGAGTCTCGTTCGAAAGGACAACGGCACAGCGGACATCGGCTACGGCATCGCGTGTATTGTTACTGCCGGAGTATCATTCTTTACCGCGCCCGCGTCGATATATGCGTACGCGCTTTTTGTTCTCGTGGTGATATGGGGAACACGTCTTGCGTTGCGAATTTACTTTAAGAATAAAGACAAGCCGGAAGACTTTCGCTACAAAGCATGGCGTGATGAATGGGGCGCGACGTTTCTATGGAGAAGTTTCTTGCAGGTATACATACTACAGGGCCTTGTGGTGTTCGTTGTTGTAAGTCCTGTGTTGTTGAGCGTCGCCTACCCCGGCACGGTGTATATACCGCTCTTTCTCACCGGAATTTTGTTGTGGTGCATTGGTTTCTTTTTCGAAGTTATGGGCGACCATCAGCTTGATCAATTTCTCAAACAACCCGAAAACAAAGGGAAAATTATGAAGACTGGATTGTGGAAATACTCGCGACATCCAAACTATTTCGGGGAAAGCATCATGTGGTGGGGAATCTCACTTGCGGTATTCAGTCTCACATCAGTATCTTTTTTGGTATTTATAAGCCCCGCACTGATCACATTCCTGCTTTTGTTTGTATCAGGGGTACCTCTCCTTGAAAAACGCATGCAAGGAAACCCCGAATGGGAAAAGTACAAATCGGAAACATCGGTTTTTTTCCCACTTCAGCCGAAAAAAGGATAGAGGTATATACTGAAAGCATATGAAAACTTCCAAAGGTTTTGCGGGGCTTCCCGTACTTTTAGCAGTTCTTGCAATCATCGTACTCGGCGGGGTTGGATACGCGGTCATGAGTCCGGGTATGCTTCAAGCGCCTAGCGACATGGCGGGGCAAGAAGAAAACGAGATGCTAAACGAACAGGCGAACGAAACAAGCTACGGAAAAGAATCTATAGAGTGGCGTTTCTCTGACGCAGGAGAGAAAGACGGTATACCGCAAACTGCGGTATCTGTTCTTATCAACGGTACGGCATACGACATGGGAGCGTTTACCGGGAGTTGCAGTGAAATAGGTGCAACGGGTGGT
>CAZMOI010000009.1:13362-21113 GCA_964568025.1 uncultured Candidatus Saccharibacteria bacterium | reverse complement strand
CGCGTCTTGAAGGTCAAATAGGAATTGTCGAAAAAACCGCGTCAAAGGCATCCATTCCCGCGGACGATGTTTCGAAGCTTATTGAAGAAAGCGAAAAAGCGGTTGCTGATATTTCCAAAGGGCCCCTCGAAACCGCGGTTACTCTCGTCAAAGGACTTATTGATCGTTTCCGCGCCCTGGTTCGCTCCGCACGCGAAGACGCGGGGGATTTGGACGTCCTTACACGCGAACGCGACGCACTTCTTGCGTCGGAAAAAGCCGCATCGCAAAGAGAAGTCGAACTATCCGCCTCGCTCGAAGTTATCCGCAAAGAGCTTGAAGACGTACGTCTCAAGGAGCGGGAAAAAGAACGCGCGTTATTTGAGCTTGCCTCCGAAGAGCGAGATGCTAAACATGCGGCGGCACTTCTTGAGGGTGAGCTTGAGCGCGTCGGTCTTGTCGAGGCAGAATTTAAGAGGGATGTTGCGGAAGCGGTACCGCTTCTAGGGCGTGACATACTCGGATACGAAACACTTTCCCCGGAAGACGCACCGCGCGAAGTGCAGGAGAGGGAAAAGCGTGAGTTGGAGAAGATAAAAATACGCCTCGAAGAGATGGGCGCCGCAGGAGGGGAAGAGATGATGAAGGAGTATACGGAAGCAACTGAACGTGAAGCGTTTCTGGAGCGTGAACTGGCGGATTTGGAAGCTGCTGCAGTTCAGCTTAAGTCGCTTATTGAGGAATTGAAGAAAGAACTTTCAGGGCGCTTCAAGGGAGGCATTGATGCGATTAATGCCGAGTTTACGAAGCTGTTTGCGCTTATGTTTGACGGCGGTTCGGCTTCCTTGGTGCGTGTGCAGGAACCTATTCGCAAATCGGCATCCGTTGACGAGGATTCAGACGAAGAAACTCCGATAGTAAGGAAAGAGGCGGAGGAATTTGTCGAAGGAATTGATATCGCACTCTCCATTCCCAGGAAGCGTGTGAAGTCCTTGGTCATGCTTTCCGGCGGAGAACGTGCATTGACCTCGATTGCGCTTATTTTTGCGATGTCATCCGTGAATCCTCCGCCGTTTTTGGTACTGGATGAAACGGATGCCGCGCTCGACGAGGCGAACTCGCGCCGATACGGCGACATGATAGCGGGGCTCGCACAGAAGTCTCAGCTTATTGTTATTACGCACAACCGCGAGACGATGAGTCGCGCGGGCATACTATACGGTGTCACCATGGGGAATGACGGCGTATCGAAAGTGCTTTCGGTAAAACTGGAAGAGGCGGTACGAGTCGCCAAATAATATGGCAAGCCGAAGAGAACTGTTTCAAGATTCCGAGTTCTCAATCGAAACGGCCGATCAGCAACGGTTCGAAAACGATCGCATAGAGTCTCTCGGGCAGATCCAGGGGTGGATGGAATTTTGTCGAGTAAAAGGAGGCAAGTGGCACCGCGCTTTGCCACTTTTGGAGCGTTTTTTAAGAGAAGTGTCGAAGCAAGATACTCCCGGTAAGCTTACGAATACGAAAATAAGTTTTTCAAATATGACGCATCGTTGGGTCGAGAAGGGCGACTGGTAGTACAGGTAGTTGCCCGCTTTCAGCATATTGCGAGATTGTTGTTCCAGTGTCCAGATGTTAGAATTGCGTTAATACCACTATGTCTGTTGAAACTACAAAAGCACCTGCGGTAGATGTCGGAGAAATCCTTCGCATGCTTGAAAAAGGGCAGCGTCTCGCGTCTACGGCAGTGCCTAACATCCCGATTAACCGGCGTTTTCTGTATGAGCCGGACCTAACCCCTCAAAGAAGAAGCGGTTGGGGTTCTTAAGCACATTCCCGACTGCGAGTATTCGAAGCATAGTATGCACGCATTTGATCAATTCAAGGCACGGCTCAAAGAAGCTGCTGAAACCCTTTTGCTTTCTCCCGAACAGTTGCGCGACTTGGAAACACCCGATCGCATTATAGAAAAGACGCTCTCGGTGAACCTTGGCGGAATTCCGCACGAGCTTCTCGCATACCGCGTTCAATATTCAAACGCCCGCGGTCCGTATAAAGGGGGAATTCGTTTTCATCCGGCTGCGGACTTGGATGAGGTTAAAGCGCTTGCCGCAATGATGGCAATTAAATGCGCAGTCGTTAATATTCCGATGGGCGGAGGAAAAGGTGGTGTTACGTTTGATCCTAAGGCGGTGTCAAAAGACGAAATTCTCGAAGTTGCCCGCGCATGGGCGCGCGCATTTGCTGATGACATTGGTCCCGACAAAGACATTCCCGCTCCTGATGTGTATACGAATGCCGAAATAATGGCAGTCATGACGGAAGAGTATGAAAAAGTAAAAGGCATTAAGGCTCCCGCAACGTTCACAGGAAAACCCGTAGCGAACGGCGGTATTGAAGGGAGAGACACTGCCACTGCTTTAGGCGGAGTATTTGTTCTTGAGGCGTATGTCGCGGAGAAGGGGTGGAAGCCGGCTGATCTTAAGGTTGCAATTCACGGCTTTGGAAACGCAGGTGCAACCGCAGCGGAACTTCTGCATGAGCGCGGATACAGAATAGTCGGACTTGCAGACTCGAAAGGCGCGGTCATGAGCGCAAAAGGTCTTGATCCTAAAGTGTTTCAGGAGGTAAAAAACCAGAAGAAATCGATTAAAGAAATGTACTGCCACGGTTCGGTGTGCGACGAGGGAATGTTGGAAAAAGACAGTGTGGTGGTGGGGGATCCGAATGCAGTCTTAACCATGGACGCTGACGTTCTTATTCCTGCGGCACTCGACGGGGTTATTACCAAGGACGTTGCCGGCGATATGCGGGCGAAAGTCGTTTTGGAGCTGGCAAACGGACCAACACTTGCGGAGGCGGATGCGGTACTCGCGGAGCGGGGAATAGACGTGATACCGGACGTACTCGCAAACGCTGGCGGGGTTACCGTGTCGTATTTCGAGTGGGACCAAAACTTGAAAGGTACAAACTACAAGCGTGATGAGGTAAATGTACGTCTCAAAGAGGTTATGACAAAAGCCTGGAATGATGTGTCGGGTTTTGCGAAAAAACACTCCATCACGTTCCGTAAAGCGTCCTTCACGCTCGCGGTTGAGCGGATATTGGAGGCAAAGAAAAGACGTTGACCCTTTTTGTAGGGCGGGTGTAGATTGTGGGAATGGCGGGTACTATAGGCGAGAGACTGCGTAACGCACGTTCAGGAACGAAGGAAATGATAAATGCTCTTCGGGAGGACGCACACTCCGAGGCGCAGATGGCCCACGCGAAAGGCTTTGTCGAAACCCGTCGTAAATGGCTTCGTAAAGCAAGAGAGCACACATTGCTTTTACGTTTGATGGCAAAAAATGAAGCGTTTGAACAAGAGAGCGCAGTATTGCGAGAGCGATTGACGCTCGACACGTCTTTGATAGGATAAGGGGATGGCAAACGCGCAACAGATGAATACATCTGTAATCCGTGCAAACGGCGCGTTTTTCTCATATTTCTGGGCATAAGCCCAGAACTTTTTACATAACCGTTATACGTCCGCGTACGCCCTAGCTCTCTAGGAATTTAGATATAAAACTCAGCAGTCCGGAAGCAAGGGGGTACTTATTACTCTTTATCTTTTCTTATGACAGAAGGAACACGACATTCGTACTTTGTGAGCGGTCCGAGTCCCCGAGCAAGACGCAGGAGGTTGGAACCGAAGCTTGTACCTCATGTACCTATGACCGCGGAACGCGCGGCACAGCTTACCGACAGGGAATTAGATGCTGCGATTATCGCGTCACTCTTGGGCGCGGGAAACGGAGATTACCTCGTCCTTCACAACGAACACGCCGATCGATTAATGCGTCCAAAATAACTGTTACACATCATGCATAAAGAATCATTTCACAAAGAGCAGAGACCCTGTTCAATTACCGGATGCGGCAATCAGCGCGTGGTTCGGGTACGCCACGCAGGCAATATTTATTTTTATTGACCGTCATGAGTACTGCCACTTTCATTGGAAGAGGTTCCAGGAAGCGCTTCAGTCGCAGAAAGGGTGGGATTACTAAACCATGAAACCTGTACGCGGAACCGCTCACTCCTTTACCGCTATCAGTTCGTCGTACGGAAAGTACGCGCTTGTTCCGCTATCAAGTTCCACCAATGCTCCGGTGCCGAGTGGCATCGTTACGCGGCCGTAACGGTTTTCTTTACTGATAGACCTAAATTCTCTTTTGCGTTGGGCGAGCGAGGCACCGATGGTAACCAGATTTTCGTGCGTCTTGTTGCGTATCTGCACGCGAGTTTCTTTGGGAAATTTCTTGTCTAAATGTTCTCCCCGACCTTCCTTTTTTTGGGGTGTACCGAAACGCCTTTCAACCACGTTATTCATATGAAATTGGAGATCAATATACGACTACCCCCATTTTGTCTCGAACAACCTCTACTGTCGGCTTTATAATTTCTCGCGCTTTCTTTCCGCCTTCGTGAAGTATTTCACGCACCGCGTCGTCTTGGGTCGCAAGCTCAGCGCGTTTCTCCTGGAACGGGGTCAATACTTTTGCGATATTCGCTGCAAGTTCGCGTTTGCAGGCAACGCATCCGCGTTCTCCGCGCATACATTCGCCGGCGATGATTCGGGTTTGTGTTTCGCCGTCGGTTACGATTTCGTGCATGGGGTACACCGAAAGGCATCGATTGTACGGATCTCCCGGGTCGTTTTTGCGTAATTTTTGAGCGTCGGTAATGCCTCGTTCTTTGTACGCTCTAAAAATCATATCCTCGGTCCAATCAATCCCGATGGCGTTTTGTGCGTCGGACTTGCCCATCTTTTCTCCGTCGAGTCCGGGGACCTTAACCATTTCTTCAATCATTCCGGGCAAGGTGAACACATCTTCGCCGAATCTGTCGTTGAAACGAACAGCCATGTCCCGTGCGAGCTCAACGTTTGGTATTTGGTCTTTACCGACCGGAACCAGCGTCGCCTGAGGACCAAGAATATCTGCCGCCATTAAGACGGGATACGATATGATCCCCAAGGTCACATTGTCGGGGTTTTTCCTTACCAGGTCCTTGAACGTGGGGACACGCTGAAGGTCACCGAGAGGTTGGAAGTTACCCAAGAGCACAGTTAATTCTGAAATTTCAGGACCGCTCGATTGCGCATAAATAATTGACTGTTCAGGATCAAGACCGGCGGCGATATAATCTTTTGCCATTTTTATTAAATTACCCCGCAATAGTTCGGGGTCTTTGAGCGTGGTTAGCGTGTGCAAGTCCGCGATGAAATACATCGAACGGTTTTCGGGTATCTGGAGCTTTTCAAAGTTACGAACCGCTCCCAGGAAGTTGCCGACATGCAGGCTTCCGGTCGCGCGGATACCTGAGAGGACGGTTTCTTTCGGCGCTGATTCTTTAGCCATAAGGGGTTGCTCTTGTTTTCATTGTACGCGCGCTCTCTCGAGAAGGTCAAGGTTGGAGAATTTGTCAAAATAGTGTATGTTCAAGCCAAGATATGCCGATAGAAAAAATACGGCAACCGGTTCCAGATCCTTTGGGGAAAGCGGTTCAACTCGCACAAAGCGCCCGTGAGTCTATGAAGGTAACTATGCAAGCGGGTGAAGAAATGCGGAATCCCGTACGTGCGGAATATTACGGGCTTTTAGAAAAGAAAATGGAAGAGGGTGTACAAATAATTCGGGTGGGCTTTGGAAGCCCCGCCGAATTCACGGTACTCATGGCGCAGAGGCCATATATACATTCGCATCACCCGAATTACACTTTTCGACGCGTGAACAACGTCGGGTATCAACGCATGCTCATGGTCGACGACTCAAGAATGATGTTCCGGGTGTATGAGCAGGACATCCCTCGTGTGTATTACACAGAAGACGAAGAGACTATTAGACAATACTTAGACTCTTTCAGTACGCATTTCAAAGACTCCGTGTGAGGGATAGTGGAGCTTGCCCACAATAGGTCAGATGGCTTGACACGCTGTAGTCTTTTTGGTATCTTGCTTTTTAGTTCCTTGTAACACATAAAATCCTTGATTCAGGTCCCTGGGCAACCGGGGGTTGGGCTTGAATCGCTCGAAAGGGCAGGATGGTTTCTGCACAAGTGGAAACCCGGCTTCCTCCGTAATCACAGGAAATTCGATGTCGGCCGCAAGGTCGGAGTCGATGAGGGATTCTCGCGAACGCGAGAATAACTAAGGTGGCACCGCGGGATCAGAATCTCGTCCTTAGAACACAATTTATTAATTTGTGTTTTGGGGACGAGATTTTTTATTACACGCCTATGAAAAAAGAAAGGAAACGATACGCTGCGATACTGTCTGCCGTTGAAGAAAATGCGGCAACAAACCATTGGTATCCGTATACAAAAACGGTGCTTGAAAGACGAGGATTTTCTGTTACTCCGCTTGTGATGCCTGAGCCAAACTATCCCGAAATGGAAGAGCGGATTGCTGCGGTTCACAGGTTTCTTGCCGAGTCCAAGGACGGTGATACATACCTCATCGGACATTCTGTTGGAGGCATTTCAATCCTCAAGGCGCTTGAATCGCTCCCCAAGGAATTAAAGAAGGTGAGTGGTGCTGTATTCGTCGCGGCGCTCATCGACCACCTCGGATTCAAACACAGCGATTTAGGACATACGGAACACCCCGAACGCGGCGAAGAGCTTGTTTTCGGATCGTTTTTCCCAAATGGTGCAAAACCAGATTTTCGAAAAATAAGCAAAAACTTGCGTCAAGCTGATGTGATTGTTTCCGATAATGATCCCTATATCCCGCTTTCGCACGGAGAAACAATCGCTCGAGAGCTCAAAGCAGCGCATACCACTCTCCACGGAATGGACCATATGTCTACGGGAGTTACTGCGCTTCCCGCGGTCATCGATGCAATTGAAAGGCAAGTGCGAAAAAACGGTTGAAACGTAACACAACACCATGACCACGCTTCCACTTACACAGCAAAGAACCCAACGGCCGTTTGAATTCATGAGCGCGGTTATGCGGGGCGAATTCACTACGCCTCAACTTCTGGCGTTTCTTTCCGAGTCCGAAACAAACCCTCCGTCCGGAGAAATTCTGAACGAATACTTGCGTGCAATCCGCGCAAGCGCTGTGTACACGCTT
This sequence comes from uncultured Candidatus Saccharibacteria bacterium, assembly GCA_964568025.1. Classification (GTDB taxonomy): domain Bacteria; phylum Patescibacteriota; class Minisyncoccia; order Phycocordibacterales; family Phycocordibacteraceae; genus Phycocordibacter. Next base: position 14,020 of record CAZMOI010000009.1, on the reverse strand, counting down.
GATGCGCATGAATTTTCTAAACCTCTGGTCGACATCGCCGGAACCGGAGGCGACGGCATGAAAACCGTGAATATCTCGACCTTAGCGGCGCTTATCGCGGCGTCGACCGGACTTGTCGCTGCGGTCAAATACGGCAACCGCTCGGCTTCAGGCGTGTGCGGCAGTATGGATGTGATCGAAGCATTGGGCATCGCTATCGATCAGCCGAAAGATACCGTGCGCGAATCCTTGAACCGCTTCGGATTCTCTGCGCTTTTCGCCCGCTCGGTCTACCCGGGCGCCCGATTCGTGGCCGATGCGAGGAAACAGTTCGGCCGACCGACCTTGTTCAATCTCCTGTTTCCGCTTGCGCGTCCCGTTAGAGGCGATGTGAGATTCGTGTTCGGGTGTGCGACTGAAGCGCAAATGGATGCGATAGAGCAGGTGCAGTGCGCGGATGGCGCATCGCGGTGTCTCATTGTGCGGGGCTTCGACGGAACCGATGAAGTATCGGTTACAGGCGAGGGAAAAACGTCCTATCGGTTGGTTGTCGGCAACTCATCCGTTTCGGGTGTTCTGGTTGCCCCGGAACACGGTGTTGTTCCCATCTCGTTTTCGGATCTCAAGATACAGACACGCGAAGAGGCGGTCGCACGCTTTAACCAGGCGCTTAATCCGG
>CAZMOI010000009.1:11237-13352 GCA_964568025.1 uncultured Candidatus Saccharibacteria bacterium | reverse complement strand
GGTGGGGATCAGAAGACGGAAGCGTTCAGAACGGCGGCTATTATGAACGCAGCGGTTCTGCTCTGCATCGCGCTTGAGGTTGACCCGCGCGATGACGACGGACTTGCGAGATATCTTCGTATTTCACGTGAGGCGGTCGAATCCGGAAAGACGCTCGAGCTTGTTCAAGGACTGCGTTCGTTTTCAGGGTCAGCATCCGCATAACACTATGGACGACTTTCTTTCAAAAGTACGGCAGGTTAAAGAGAGCGAAGTAGCGCTCCTCAAAAGTCGCCAATCAAAGAACTCTTTCGGCGCACTGTTCATGAATGCCCCCCACACGGTTTTCATAGCGGAAATTAAACCGAAGTCTCCGAGCGAAGGAGCGTTGTACGCAGGCGATCCGGTCGCCCTTGCGCGCGTGTATCAGGATGCGGGTGCTGATGCCGTTTCAGTCCTCACGGACCAGACATTTTTCGGCGGAAGTATGGAACTGTTACAGCAGGTCCGACAGGTGGTGCAGATGCCGCTCTTACGGAAAGATTTCATCATCGACCGCTCGCAACTTGTCGAGTCGGTCGGGCACGCAGACGCCGTCCTGCTTATTGTTCGGATGCTTGATGAGGCGAAGCTTACAGAACTTATCGGTTTTGCCCGCGAACTCGCACTCGTTCCGTTGGTCGAGGTTGCATCCGAAGAGGAACTTGCCGCCGCGCTCCGCTCGGGGGCCGCCATCATCGGAGTGAATGCGCGTGACCTCGGAAATCCGAAAGACGTGAATCTGGATCGGGCATTTGCCGTGCTGAAAAAAATCCCTTCAGAGAAGACAGGACTTCTCTTCTCCGGTGTTTACGAACCGAGTGACGTTGCCCGCGCGGTTTCATACGGAGCGAGAGGGGTTCTCGTCGGGACAAGTCTTCTCAAAGGAACAGGCGGTCCAGAAGATATCAAACACAAGGTTCGTAGCCTCAAGAATTATGACAAATAACTTTCTCATAAAGATCTGCGGAATAAAAGACGAACACTCGGCACGCGCAGTGCTTATGCACGCACCCTCGATGATTGGTGTGATTTTCATCCCCGATACGCCTCGCGTTGTAAACATTCCAACAGCCAAGTCGGTCAAAGCGCTCGCCCGTGAGACCGGCGTACCGGTCGTCGGTTTGTTCAGGAACCAACCGCTTGATTTCGTCCTCTCGGTCCTTGCTGAGGTCCCCCTCGATTATGTGCAACTTCACGGAAATGAAAATCCCGAGTTTGCGAAACACATCGGCGTACCCGTCATACAGCGCGTTCCGGCGGGACTTTCAGAGCAGGATGCCCGTGCGTTCATGGATTCGTACAGGGGGAGTGTCGCGCTTTTCCTCTTTGATAAGGAGAAGGATGTTTCTGGCAGCGCAGTCGATCTCGAAGTCGTACGCGATTTGTCAGCGGAGTATCCTATTATGGTTGCTGGCGGTTTGACTCCCGAGACGGTGGCAGGCGTTATAGAGAAGGTGGGCAAGCGGGTGCGAGGCGTAGACGTTAGTCGCGGGGTCGAGAGAATTGTTGGCGAAAAGGATGAAGAACTGGTTAGGTCGTTCATTGAGCACTCCAGGAATACGTATGCAAAACTTTAAAGATATAGCAGCAAAGCTTGATCGCGAGGACGAACTAAAAGGGTCGCGTCGTGATTTTTACATTCCGAAAGGCGTGATCTACATGGACGGAAATTCTTTGGGCCTGGCTTCGCGCCCCGCAGAACGCGCCCTTCTCCAAGTAGTGCGTACGTGGAAGGAGCGGGGGATCGGCGGATGGTTATCCGAAACACAGCCGTGGTTTTATCTTGCGGAAGAATTGGGGGCGCGTTCTGCACCGCTTATCGGAGCGCAGGCGGACGAGGTTATCGTTACGGGGTCAGTAAGCGTCAACCTGCACCAGATCCTCGCGACGTTCTTCAAGCCCAAGGGGAGTCGTACGAAAATTCTGATCGAAGAATCCGCGTTCCCGACCGATGCGCATGTCGTGAAGGGGATACTTCGTCTTCACGGGCTTGACCCGTCTGCTGGCGGCAGGAGCGGTGTGCCACTGCATAAAACGTCTTTTTCCTTCGTTTTGATTGGAGTTGGTCATTTCAACGACTCACAGCGGATGCTG
>CAZMOI010000009.1:9948-11227 GCA_964568025.1 uncultured Candidatus Saccharibacteria bacterium | reverse complement strand
GATTGTTGTGCCGAGTAAGGACGGGACAGCGCTCCGCGAGGAAGACATCGTCGCGCGCATGTCCGATGATGTAGCTATCGCCGTCATCCCTACCGTACTCTATCGGACGAGCCAGCTTCTCGATACGACACGGCTCGTCAAAGAAGCTCACGCGAAAGGGGTCCTCGTATGCCTCGATGCGTGCCACTCCTTCGGAGTATTGCCGCACCGGTTTGATGAAGACGATGTCGACTTCGGCGTGTTCTGTACGTATAAATACGGAAACGGCGGACCCGGTGCCGTCGGAGGCTTGTATGTGAATCGCAGGCATTTCGGTGCGCACCCGGGACTTCCCGGTTGGTTTGGTTCGAAGAAAGACAGGCAGTTTGATATGAAAAACACCCTGGATCCTGCCGTGAATGCCGGGGCATATCAGATCGGCACGCCGCACGTCTTAAGCATGGCTCCGCTCCTCGGGTCGCTTGAATCTATCAACAAAGCAGGGATCATGAAGATACGGAAAAAGTCGCTCGCGCTTACGCAGTTCATGATGGACATGATCGACGCCGAACTTTCCGGTATGGGTTTCACTATCGCGACCCCGCGAAAAGCGGATGCGCGCGGCGGGCACGTCGCCCTCGTTCATGCGGAAGCGCCGCGCATCGCGAAAGCGCTGAAACGGAAAGGGGTGATTCCGGATTTTAGGCCCCCGCACATCATTCGTCTGGCGCCGTCGCCCCTCTACGTATCGTTCAATGACGTCTACCGTGCGATTGCGAAACTCAGGACGCTTATGGAAAAGAAGGAACATCTCGATTTCGAGAATGAACGGGAAACCGTCGCATAATCAAGCATATGAAAAAACAGAAGAAACAAAAAAGAAATAAAGATTCCGGGGCATTCGGCGGGCGCTACGTTCCGGAGATGCTGATGCCGGAACTCGAACGCTTGGAGAAGGCATTCATGTCCGCAAAGCGCGATCAGAAGTTCCAGCGGGAATTCAGGGACTGTCTGGCGAACTTTGCGGGTAGACCGACGCCGTTGACGTATGCGGAGAATATCTCGAAAAAACTCGGCGGGGCGAAGCTCTATCTTAAGAACGAAGGGTTGAATCACACCGGCGCCCATAAAGTCACACATTGCATCGGGCAGGCGCTTCTGGCGAAGCGTTTGGGTAAGACGACTTTGATTGCGGAAACGGGAGCGGGGCAGCACGGCCTCGCGACGGCAACGGTCGCCGCGAAGTTGGGACTGAAATGCAAAGTGTTTATGGGAGAAGAAGACATTCGCCGTCAGCGAC
>CAZMOI010000009.1:9666-9938 GCA_964568025.1 uncultured Candidatus Saccharibacteria bacterium | reverse complement strand
TAGGTGCAGAAGTGGTTCCTGTTTCATCGGGTTCCAAGACGCTCAAGGATGCGGTCAACGAGGCCTTAAAATACTGGATGCATAATCTCAAAGAAGCGCATTATGTCATCGGATCCGTGCTCGGACCCTCGCCATATCCGGAGATGAATCGGTATTTTCAGTCCGTTGTGGGAAGAGAAATACGGTCTCAGATGCGCGCGCAGACCGGCGGACTTCCGCACTCGGTTGTCGCCTGCGTCGGTGGTGGTAGCAATGCTATGGGCGCGTTTTAC